>NZ_JANXSO010000181.1 GCF_025352645.1 Iodobacter sp.
GGTCGATGCCGTTTTTATCGGTGGCGAGCGTTTGCAGGGTATCGGACAGAGGCACTTCTTTGCTGGAGCCGATTTCATTGGCTGCCGTTGGGCGACCTGTGGTTTTGCTGCCGTCGGCATTTAAAATATCAGTGACTGAAACAAGGCTGGCTACGCCGTCTTTTAAGCGCATTACGCCAAATTTAGGCGTGAAATCAAGGGCGGGGAATACTTTTGTGGTGGTTCCATCGGCCAGAGTTGGCGAATCGGCATTTGGGCCACGATCGCTTAATACGTAAAATTCAATTGCGCCGTCGCTGGTTTTGCCTTTAAAGGCTAAAGCCGAGCCCATGCTAAATGGAAAACCATTTGGGAAAGTGGCTTTCAGGCCCGCTAATGTGCCCGGATAGGCCACATTAAATTTGGGATCGACCACAATTTGATACTTGGTCACGCTGATATCGCCAATCTTGCTGGTATTTTCTTTGCCAAATTGGCTGGCGAGGGTGGATTCAAAGTGCTCGCTGGCTAAATTACGATCACGCACCTTTAGACCGAGTTTGGCAAGCTCTGTGCCAAAGTCATTGCCACTTGCGGCTAATTTGATGCTGGATTCTGTTAATGATTTTAATAAATCACGCTGGGTGGCTTCAAGCTTAATGCCATTGCTTGGGTCGCCATCGCTATCTAGTGTTTGCAATAATTGGGCAATATTTAGTGCTTTATCATTAAAGCCGCCGCTTAAATCTGCAGGGGATAATTTAGCCGTAGCAATGGCTTTGCCTAAGACAACGCCACCAATTCTAAAGGTGATTTCATCACCCACTTGATATAAATAAAAGCCATCGACTTTGGTGTATTGCGCGCTTGGATTACTGGTGGTGCTGTATTCTAGGCCTTCTACTACTGAATCTTGAAATATGCCGCTGATAATAAATGGCTTATTATTTGTGCTGGTGGTGGTATCGGTGCTGTCGCTATTGCAAGCGGCTAATAGTGAACTAAGCGCAATACTGAGCGCAATTGTGCGGCGTTTCATTGGAATAACCCTGTTATTAAAATTAAATGAATAGTGCCATTTAAATATGACAAAGGGGTTAAGATTGTAGTTTAAGCTAATGTATTGATTAAATTAGTTTTATCTTTTTCAGGGGGGGATTAATCGATCCTATCAACTTAAGCCTGCGTTTTTAGTAGGGCGGGTGAAACCCGCGAGCGGCACTGAAAAACACACGGGTTTCACCCGCTCTACTAAAATCTATAATAAATTTAATTATTAAATTGGCATAATAAAAAACGCCATGCATTGCGCATGGCGTTGTGTTTTTTAATTAAAAATTCTTAATGTTTTGATGCACCTTCTGCACCTACCCCTGTCATAGAGCGGATAAATTGCGGCAGGAATGCAGCGCGTTCAGAATCAGCTTGGGCGCTCTTATCGGTGATAGAGAATATCCATGTCATTAGGAAAGCCAATGTCATCGAGAAGATGGCTGGGTTTTTATAAGGGAATAGCTCGCTGCCCTTAGCATGGCCCAAGGTATCTACCCAAACGGCTGGGCCTAGGATAATCAGCACAACGGCGCAGATCAGCCCAGAGTAGCCGCCAATCACAGCTCCACGAGTGGTTAAGCCTTTCCAGAACATCGATAGAAAGAGCACGGGGAAGTTAGCCGATGCCGCAATCGAGAACGCCAAGCCCACCATAAAGGCGATATTTTGTTTCTCGAACATAATCCCTAGCAATATGGCGATGACACCTAGGCCAACAGTGGCATATTTGGAGACGCGAATCTCGGTGGCTTCATCTGCACGGCCTTTACGCCATACGCTGGCGTATAAATCGTGTGAAACCGCTGAAGCACCAGAAAGAGTCAGGCCAGAAACCACCGCCAGAATGGTGGCAAAGGCCACCGCCGAGATAAAGCCTAAGAATAAATCGCCACCCACTGCGTGCGAAAGGTGGATCGCCGCCATATTAGAGCCACCTAGCAACTTGCCTGCGGCGTCTTTATACGATGGATCGGTAGAAACCAACATGATCGCGCCAAAGCCGATAATGAAGGTGAGGATGTAGAAGTAACCAATAAAACCAGTCGCTACAAATACAGATTTGCGCGCCGCTTGAGCGTCTTTTACCGTAAAGAAGCGCATCAAAATATGCGGTAAACCTGCCGTACCAAACATCAGTGCTAAGCCCAGCGATATCGCATCAATAGGATTAGAAACCAAGCCACCAGGGGCCATGATGTTTTTGGCGGCTTTAACGGCGGCTTTGCCTGCATCAGATGCTTTTTCTACCAGCGTAGCGGCATCAGGTGAGTGGTTGGCCACTGCTTGTGCAGCAACGTCGGAGGCCGCAGAGGCTTTGATTGCTAGCAGCTGTGCGCCCGCTTCTTTTACATGAACGGCTTGGGCAAACATGCCTTCCACGCTAAAGTTCACATGTTTTAGCACCATAAAGGCCATAAAGCTGGCACCAGATAAAAGCAGCACGGCTTTAATAATTTGCACCCATGTGGTGGCCAACATGCCGCCAAAAATCACGTAAATCACCATCAGCACGCCAACCATCACCACAGCGGTGCTGTAATTTAGGCCAAATAGCAGTTGAATGAGCTTACCTGCGCCCACCATTTGGGCAATCAGATACAACGCCACCACAACCAGCGTGCCAGTGGCCGCAAAAGTGCGCACTGGGCCTTGCTGTAGGCGATAAGACGCGACGTCGGCAAAGGTGTATTTACCTAGATTACGTAGACGCTCTGCCACCAAAAAGGTAATCACTGGCCAGCCAACTAAAAAGCCCAGCGAGTAAATCAGGCCGTCGTAGCCGGTATCAAATACTAGAGCGGAAATTCCCAGAAAAGAGGCTGCCGACATATAGTCGCCAGCGATAGCTAAGCCATTTTGAAAGCCGGTGATTCCGCCACCAGCTGAGTAGAAATCTTTAGCCGAGCGTGTTTTACGCGCTGCCCAGTAAGTCACGCCAAGGGTAAAGGCCACAAATAGAAAAAACATAATAATGGCGTGCCAATTGATGGGCTGCTTAGTTACAGGGCCATCAATGCTACCAGAGGCCCAAAGCGGTAGGCTGCTTAGGGCGAGAAGGGCCGCAAGGCCTAATTGTTTTTTGAACTTACTGATCATTGCTTGGCTTCCTCAATGATTTCACGGGTTAACTGATCAAATTCAGTGGCGCGGGAAACATAAATACCTGTGAGCACAAAGGCGGATAAAATCACCAAGATACCAATAGGAATACCAATGGTGGTGATACTGCCAGCTGAAAGCGGGATCCCTAATGTTTTGGGAGAAAAGGCGATAACCAGAATAAAACCGTAGTAAATCACCAGCATGACTGATGATAAAAGCCAAGAGAGGCTGGTTTTTTTCTGGACCAATTCAGCAAACTTTGGATTTTGCTGAATCCGGTCAATGATAGGATCATTCATTTAGACATCCTCCTAAAACAAGGTGAGATCCACTAGGGGTGCTAGCAGTGGATAGGCAACACTTACTCTATTCGAGAGGGGGTGGGTATGCTAATTGCAATTTTTGATGCACAAAATCAGCAAAGCTGATGTTGCAATGCACAGAACGTATGGGCGGCTTTATTTTAAATGCACACACTCTCAGGCTTATTCTTGGGAATAAGCTGACAGGATTAGGGTTTTTGAGCATACTTTCTGGATGGAAATCTATCAAATACGCACCTTGGTGGCCGTTGCACAGCAGGGGCACCTCACCCAAGCCGCAGAGCTGCTGCATTTATCGCAGCCAGCCGTCACTGCGCAAATTAAAGCCTTGGAAGAAGAGTTTGGCTTGCCGCTATTTGAGCGTTTCCCCGGTGGTGTGCAGCTCACTGAGGCAGGCAAATTGCTGCTGCCCGATGCAGAAAATATTCTGGCTTTGGCAAGAGCGATGCAAAATCGTGCTAAAGGGCTAGCAGGAGAGCCCCGAGGTAAGGTCAAGATTGGCACCATTGGCGTGCCTGCAAGGCTGCGTTTAGGCTCTTGGTTGGCTCATTTACGCGAGAAATATCCGCTGATTTCGGCACAAACCACCCATGGTATTTCGGTGAGTGTGCTGAACGATGTGCGGAAAAAAATCCTTGATGGTGGCTTTTATCTGGGGCGTAATCCTTATCAAAATGTGACCACTTTGCAACTCACTGAGATTGGTTTTTGTGTTGCTCTGCCACCAGCCTTAGCAGGTGAGTTAGCCAATGCAGATTGGAAAACACTTGGTAAAACAGCTTGGCTTGGCTTGTCGCAATTTACTAGCCTTGCTGAAATTACTTTAGAGCTATGGCGCAGCCAAAATATTGCTCCAAAAGTGGTTGGTGAGTTTGATGAAGAGGCTACTTTGGTTGAGTTAGTTAAAGCAGGAATGGGGGTGGCGATTCTGGCTGAGCGCACGGCCAAGCGTTTTGCCGCGGATGGCTCGATTGCCTTGTGGCGGGGGGGGGAGATTGCAGTGCGAGTACCGCTACAGTTTATTTACTCCGCAGATAGGGAGCATGATCCTTTGATTGGCATGCTGCGTAGCTCGCTGAAAACGGAGTGGGATCTAGCCTGAGAGGCTTGTCCACGAAAATCACGAAAATTGCTTGAAAGTGCTTCGTGCCGCTGTGATTTAAAGATCAACAGTGGCTGCATGGCATATTGTTTCGTGGTTTTTTTAGTGGGCTGCTTATGTCTTTTAGCAGGCAAATAAAAAAGCCAGACGATGTCTGGCTTCAATAAAGCATACTGGTTCGATAGAACAGATGCTTCTTATATCTTGCTACTGCTTTACTAGAAATACAAAAACCCCACTGGGAGCAGGGTTCTAGTATGAAGGTACCGTGCAACAACTGAATTACTTCAGCTTGGTTTCCTTGTAGATCACGTGTTTACGAACCACGGGATCGTACTTCTTGATTTCTAACTTAGTAGGCATAGTGCGCTTGTTCTTGGTCGTTGTGTAAAAGTGACCAGTACCTGCGCTGGATTCCAGCTTAATTTTTTCACGCATGATTTCTTACCTCAGCCTCAAACTTCGCCACGAGCGCGGAGATCCGCGAGGACGACTTCGATGCCTAGTTTATCGATAGTACGGAGTGCAGCGTTAGATACACGCAGACGAACAAAGCGGTTTTCACTTTCTACCCAGAAACGGCGGCTGTGTAGATTAGGAAGAAAACGACGCTTAGTTTTGTTATTGGCGTGGGAAACATTGTTCCCTGTCACTGGGCGCTTGCCGGTGACTTCACATACTCGTGCCATGGCGGGTAATTCCCTGACTTCTGAGAAAAACCGGATTTATAGCATAGATCCACTCTTTGTTTCAAGAGCTATGTCACTTTGCACTCAGTTAGGCAGAAAACTTTCTTGCTGTTTTTCAAGGGTTTTGGCGGCTAAAACCAGTCTTTCTGCGGCTTTGGCGGGGCTAATGTTGTTATTTTTTTGCTAGAGAAAAATGATCTTAAAAAATACACTTTTTGTGGCATTGTCTTGGGTCATATTACTGAGTCCAAGATGGCACTTAGCTATTTTTGAGCTAGCGAGGCTAAAATTTTGGGCCGATTCTTTGGCTAAGCATCGCATTTTTTTAAACTCGTATCACTGCGGGTCGAGAAATTACCTTTGTGTAGGTTGAAATTAATATGCTTGGTTTTGCTTGGCGTACGCGGAGCAGAGGATTGCAGTTGAAATAAAGGCTGCGTGTCGATAGCAAAGCCATAAGCCTGATTCAGGCTTGTACTGCTAGCCTTGGCTGGTTTTGTATGTAAAGGCGTCTGTACCATTGTTGATCCGCTTTAAGTGGCCGTTCAAGGCCATAAAAGCTTTACGTTTTTAGCGTGTGGGGCTGGCAAAAGGTGAGCAGCAGGTGGCGATGCTTGGGCTCTGACCACCTGCAGTTTAAAGAGGATAGTGGCTTATTCACTCGCAGGGGCTAGTACAGTGCGATTGCCATTGGTTTCCATGCCACTAACTAGGCCAGAGGCCTCCATCTGCTCAATCAGCCTTGCAGCGCGGTTATAGCCTATTCGCAACTGGCGCTGTACCGATGAGATGGAGGCTCGGCGGCTTTTTAGCACAAAGGCGACAGCTTCGTCGTAGAGCGGGTCGTTTTCGTTATTGCTTTCATTGCTGCCCCCCCCCGCAGCGGCTTCTGCCTCAAAGCCCCCATTTAAGATGCCATCGATATAGTTAGGCTCGCCTTGCTGCTTCAGATTTTCCACCACTTGATGCACTTCGTTGTCGTCCACAAACGCACCGTGTACGCGCAGCGGGTAGCCACTGCCGGGCGGCAAGAACAGCATATCGCCTTGCCCTAGCAAGGCTTCTGCCCCCATCTGATCAAGGATAGTACGGCTATCAATTTTGCTGGAAACCTGAAATGCCAGTCGCGTGGGAATATTGGCCTTAATCAGCCCTGTAATCACGTCTACCGATGGGCGTTGGGTGGCTAAAATCAGGTGAATGCCAGCCGCGCGGGCTTTTTGTGCCAAGCGTGCAATCAGCTCTTCAATCTTCTTGCCCGCTACCATAATGAGGTCGGCAAACTCATCCACCACCACCACAATAAAGGGCAGGTGCTCTAAGCGTTCAGGGTCGTCCGGCGTGAGTGTGAATGGATTAGTGAGGGGCTTACCGGCTTTTTCGGCCTCGCGTACTTTTTGGTTGTAGCCAGCAAGATTACGCACCCCAAAGGTACTCATCAGGCGATAGCGTTTTTCCATTTCGGCCACGCACCAGTTCAGCGCGTTGGCGGCCAGCTTCATATCGGTCACTACTGGAGCCAGCAGGTGCGGGATGCCTTCGTAAACTGATAGTTCTAGCATTTTGGGGTCGATCATAATAAAGCGTACTTCGTCGGCGGTGGCCTTATAAACCAGACTTAAAATCATGGCATTGACCCCTACCGATTTACCCGAGCCGGTGGTGCCTGCCACCAGCATATGCGGCGCTTTACCCAGATCGGTCACAATGGGCTTGCCGGTGATGTCTTTACCTAATGCAATGGTTAGCTTGCTAGCCATGGCGTGATACGGCTCGGAGGATAGAATCTCTGATAGGCGGATCATCTGGCGGCTTGGGTTGGGTAGCTCTAGGCCCATGCAGGTTTTGTCTGGGATGGTTTCCACCACCCGAATCGATACCAGCCCTAGCGCCCGTGATAAATCCTTCATCAGGTTCACAATTTGCGAGCCTTTCACCCCAACTGCAGGCTCAATCTCATAACGGGTAATCACGGGGCCTGGGTAGGCTGCAATCACTTTGACTTCAACATTAAAGTCGGCGAGTTTTTTCTCGATCAGCCTAGAGGTGAATTCCAGCGTGTCCTTGCTAATGGTTTCTTTAGCTGGCGGCGCTGGGGTCAGTAGCTTGATCGAAGGTAAGGCTTGATTGCTGGCAATAAGCGGCAGATCTTCGGCGTTAAATAGCGGCACTTGCGCGGCTTTCTGCTGCTCTTCTTGTGCTTTTTTGCTGAGCGGTTTGGGCACTGCTGGCGCTTCGCTATGCGTGGCTTCAATCCGCACGGGGGGCTTTTCGTCGAAGCGTTTTTTCTCTGAGGTGACTTTCTCACTACGGATAACCGTGGCTTCACGGCCAATTTTTCTATCTTGATAGGCTTGGATTGCATCCTGTGTTTTAAGGAAGGCTAGCTCCATCACCGTGCCTAGGTTTTCCATTAAGTGCAGCCAAGAAAGCCCTGTGAATAGCGAAACGCCGATGCACATGGTGGCCACTAAAAATAATGTTGAGCCAGAAAAGCCAAAGCTTAAATACAGCCACCCCCCCAAGGACACACCCAGAATGCCGCCTGGAGCTTGGGGTAGGGCCGCTGTGAGGCTATGCAGGCGCAATGCTTCAAAGCTAGAGCTGGATAAAACAATCAGCAGAAAACCAATGCAGGCAAACAATACGGTCGGGCGAGCGCCATCGCTTACATGATCGATGCGGCGATAGCCCCATAAAATGGCGGAGAAACAAAATCCCACCCACCACCACGCCGAAAAGCCAAATAAATACAGTAAGACATCGGCAATCCACGCGCCCACGGCCCCGCCACGGTTATGAATCTCTGGCCGAGTGGCGCTGTGCGACCAGCCGGGGTCAATGGGGCTATAGGTACTGAGGACAAGCACCAGATAAATAACCAGCACAACCAGAATAAACCACCATGATTCGCGTAATAAAATGGCGATTTGCGGCGGTAAGGCGGCGCGGCTAGAGACGTTCGCGACGTTTTTTTTACGAAATATGGCCATTTGGGCTGATGCTACTCAATAGATATGCGGCTAATTATAGCGGCAACATCCTACAAACAGCAGTGGGCTACTGCATTTGGGTAATAAACCATAATATAAGGGGGATGGGCGTGTTTCATTTTATGCAATCTTTGTTAAAGAGTTGCCCTGATAAAATCACTGTGGGCATGGCATGCCGTGGCCCTATCGCTCTAGGACGCTTTTTTTAGCTCGTTTAAGCGGGTATTGGCTTCATCAACGGCCTTGCTGCTTTTATTGATTTTTAAAGCAAGAAACTGTTCAAAATTAGCAATGGCTTTTTGTTTATCGCCTTTCCTTTGATAGGCGATCGCCAACCGGTATTGTGCGCCGATATTTTTATCTAAATGTACGGCCTGCTCTAAGCTTTGAATGGCAGGATCAAGTTTTGATTGCTCTAATAGGCTTTTGCCTAATCCCAAATGGAAACTCGCTTGATTGGGGTATTGAGTGAGCAGCCGCTGGAAAAGGGCGGCCGATTTATCGGCTTGATTGTCGTTTAAATAAGCTAAGCCCAGTTGTAGCCAAGTGTTTAGCAAGGCATCTAGCTCATCGCCAGCCTTTGTGAGGAGCAATTCTGCCTGAGCGTGCTCAAACTTATCAGCGGCAATCAATACCGAGGCACGCAATAAATGGCCTAAATTAGGCTGTAATTTAGCGAATTCCTCGGTATTGGCTTTGGCTTTGCTAATGCTGCCCCCCACAATACCTGGCGCTTGTAAGTAAAAATTATTGAGGCCATCGCGTGCTTCGTATGATTGGGGGTCTAATTCAACTGCACGGGCGAATTCTGCTTTGATTTTACTGGCGTATTTAGCGGCAGTGAGCATGCCGGAGTTTTGCACCATCGTGCCATAGGTATTGCCTAGCCATAAATGGCAGGCTGATGAATTAGGATTAATTTCAATACATTTTTCTAAATAAGTAATTGATTCTGCTAGGTGTTTACTATCGCCACTCAGTACAGGAATTTGCCCTAGGCCAAGTAAAGCAATATCGTCTTTGGGATTGGCTTGCAGCTGCGCTTTTAATTGTTTTTCTGCTTCAGCATATTTCTTATCATTGAGTAATTGTTTGATATCTGCTTGGCTTGCTTGTGCAATGAAGGTGAGAAAGGCAAGGCAAAACATGACGATATAGCGGTGCATATCAGCATCCTGTTTTTTGTGCTGGGATGGGTGGATACAGAGGGGATTATTCTAGAAAGCGTTGTTGCCATGCTAGATAAAGCGCATAAGTGTGGCGCGAATATTCGTCTTTATCTTTAAATTGCTTGGCATCAAGTGGATCAAAAATATGATAATGGGCTACTTTATTCGGGGCGCAAATGATCTGCCAGAGTTTTTTCAATAGTGTGGTATTTGGGGCCCATTCAAAAGCCTCTTGCGCCTCGTAATGTAAAAAAACTGGCAAGATAGGCACACCTGTTGCTAATGAAACAGTAAATGCGCCATAAAGAAATTTATCCCATAAACGCTGGCCTTTGCAGCCGCCTTCTGGATAAAGCGCAATTGAGTGACCCGCTAGCACCGCGCTAATCATATTTTGCAATGCGGCTTGCCGAGCGTCTTTTTGCTCCCGTTGTACAAATAAAGTGCCTGCCGCCTCGGCAATCCGCCCAACAAACCACCAATTGCGTACTTCGGCTTTGGCTAAATTTCTAACAGGGAAAAAAGCCGGAATGCCGACATCTTCAAAGGCTGAAGGATGATTGGCGATCAAGATATATTGGCGAGGAAGGGGGGCTTGGTGGTGCTGGTGTAAACGCAGCTCTACTCCCAGCGCCCTAATAAAACAACGGCACCAGCTCTGAAATAGTGTGGGGTAAAAACCGAGCCAAGCCATCGGCAGACGGGCTAAGGCCATCATCAAGAGCGTAAAACACAGCAGATCCAGCCCAGCAATAAGAAGACGAAGCCATTTTGCAAGCCAAAGCATGGGAGTTCTCCGCAGGGCGATGGAGGGGCTGGGATGAAGTGCAAAAATACGGCGAAAATTTTTACATCACGATAAAAGCGGGCTGCCTGCGGATGGCGCTTACAAAAAACGGCTTAAGATAAAAACCCTGCTAGTTTGTTTTCTAGCACCCTTGGATTTTCACCATTGGCGATGGCAACTAAGCCTTCGAGTAACATTTCACGGCGTTTAATTTCGGTTTGGATATGCTGTTTTAGCTTATGTGCAATGGGCAGAAACAGCAGGTTGGCCATGGCAACCCCATAAATGGTGGCGACAAAGGCCACGGCAATCCCCGCGCCTAGCTTGGATGGGTCGGTTAGGTTTTCCATCACATGAATCAGCCCCATTACCGCGCCGATAATGCCGATGGTGGGAGAGTAGCCACCGGCCGCTTCCCAAATTTTGGCCGCGGAGCGTGCACGATCTTCAAATGAATCAATATCAAGCTCCATCGCGCGGCGGATGACTTCTGGCTCGGCTCCATCTACAACCATTTGCAGTGCGCGTTTTACAAAAATATCTTTTTCACTTTGCACATAGGCTTCTAAAGCCAATAAGCCACCACGACGAGCTTGTTGGCTCCAGTTTAATAAAACGCCTAGTTGTTTTTTAAAATCATGTTGTGGGGGGAGAAACACCCACTTCACCATTTTTATCCCTGCAATAAAATGATCTTGCCGAGTTTGCAACATGACGGCCCCTAAGGTGCCACCCGTCACAATTAAAAAAGCTGTGGCTTGCATCAAAGACGCAACGTGGCCGCCTTCTAAAACTTGGCCAAGAATCACTGCAGTTAAGCCTAGTAAAATACCAAAAATACTAATTTTATCCATAAGTCTTTATCAACTCGTCCAATCGCCTAATCTGGCCCTTAAGCGGGCAATGGCTTGGCTGTGCAACTGGCAAACCCGTGATTCGGTTACACCTAGCACAGCCCCAATTTCTTTAAGATTGAGTTCTTCATCGTAATACAGCGCCATGACCAGTTTTTCACGCTCTGGTAGCTCGTCAATGCCCTTAATTAAATTTTTCTGAAAATTTGCATCTGCCAGTTGCTGCAGCGGATTAATCGCATGGTCGGCAGCGTATTGAACGCTGTGGTGGTTTTCATCTTCGTCTTCAAGATCTTCAAGGTGCACCAGTTGGTGGCCTCGCGCTTCGCTCAGTAGGTCTTGATAGGCTTCTAAATCGAGCTGTAGGTACTTTGCAACTTCACTTTCTAGCGGCGCTCTACCTAGTTTGTGGCCTAGGGCCAGCATGGCGGCTTCGATATCGCGCATATGCTTGCGGGCGTGGCGAGGCATCCAATCGGCGCTTCTTAATTCATCGAGCATGGCACCGCGAATACGCTGTGAGGCAAAGGTTTCAAACAGCACTCCTGCATTCGGATCAAAGTTTTTTGCCGCTTCCATCAAGCCCATCATGCCCACTTGAATCAAATCATCGACTTCTACACTCGCAGGCAAACGGCTCACCATATGATAGGCGATCCTTTTGACCAAGGGTGCGTGCCGAGTGACGTAATCTTCATCTTGGCTTGCCTGAGTCTGACGATAAAGGGATAGTGCGCGTGGCGCTGCCATTTGTTTCTACTGTGAGGGAGGCTAAAATCAGTTTAGCCGACCGTCTAAGAAGTTGGGGATGAAATCAGTTTGCTTTCTAATTGCTTAAGCGTACTGGCAAGTGCTTTGTCTAATCCTGCCGCTATATTGCTAGCACTCGTGCCAGATAATGGCTCGTTTGCCGTAAGAATAGTATCGAGTATAACAGGGGACTTCGCAGAGCTTAAGCGTATATGCAGTTTTGCTACGGCAATAGGCTTTGCTTGCAAATCGGTATGCAGCGTGAGCAATTCACCGCTGAGTTGGTAATCTGCGGTCTGATTTGAGGATAAGGGCAGCACTTCGCTAAATAAGCCACTGCTTTTTAACCAAGTTTGCGCATGGGCTGTTATTAAGCCTGTTGGGGAAGATAGCCATTCGCGGTAAGGATCTTTGGCAAAGCGTTGGGCGCTTTCACGGTAAAAAAAGTGACGCTCGCCAAACGGAGCTTGGGCGCTAAAGGCATTGATTTGCAGCGTGCCTTTAAATTGCACCGCATGGCTGAGCCCGCTGCGCTCAATCACAGGCAAATAAGTTTCTTTGCTAGGAATGGCCGTGCCGCAGGCGGCGATCAAGGCACTACAGAGTAAGAGAATCAGGCGTTTCATAGGGATTTAGCCATTTTAGAGTTATTTTCTGATGGTAAGAAGTCGACGCTTTTTACTGTGTAACATCCGTTATTTATTTGGTAAAACATAAGGCGCGGGTGGTTTACCAAGTAGTAGCCCGGTTGGGTTTGCTCTTGCAGCTTCACTGATTACGCGTAAGTCTTCGCTGATTTGTTGCATATTATTGAGCGTGCTATCTAAGCCGCCTTCATGTTGCTCTAGTAGTTTATCTAGGCGGCTTAAGCTGCTCTCCATTTTGTGTAAGCTGCCAACGAGATGTGGGTTTTCTAGCAGGGCGCGTGCTTGTTTGGCGCTGGCGGCTAGATCGCTTGGGGCGCTGGCCCAAGCTGGATCGGTAAGGAGTTTTTGTAAGGCTTGATTACTGCTACGGGCTTCGTGCATCAGGCCACTGGCTTCGGTACTGAGCTCAGAGAAAGGAATTTTTTCTAGCTTATCCGTAATTAGAAGCATTTTTTGTGCGAGGGCTTGCAAAGGAATGTCATTCATCTTGCTGTTGGCCGTGCTTAAGACTTGATTTAAATTGTTGATTAAGCCTTCAATATCTAGCTTTTGTAGGCGTATCGCCAAGTTTTGGGTGGCGTTGACAAGCTGGGCCACGGTGCTTCTGGCTGAAGGAATATACAGGTGTTGGGGCTGCCATTGCATAGCTAGGCTGGGGTTGCGCTCTAGATCTTGATAGTCAATTTCTAAGTAGCTAGTACCCGTTAGGCCTTGAGGATTAAGCCGAATCCGCAGGCCTTTGGCGATTTCTTTATCTAAATAGCTTTGATCAGGAAACGGCATGTTTTTGCCGCCAAATAATTCAGGGCGAAGTTTGGTCTCGATCAGCACATATTGCTGGCGCTCACTGGGGGGCAAATCCTGCTGATAGCGTGAATATGTAAAGCCAATATGGCTGACCTCCCCCACGACCACCCCGCGATATTTTACTTTGGAGCCAATATCAACGCCCTGTACTGATTCATTAAAGTAGCTTTCTAAGGTAATGGTGGTGCGTGTCCAGCGGCCAGCCCCAAAAGCAATGGCGAGGATGAGGCAAATACTGAGGGCAGCTAGGACAAATACGCCTAGGCGAAAATAGTGCTTTTGTGTGGTCATCATTGGGCCAGGGGTTTAATGCGCTTTAACGATTAATCATTTTTATGCGAATGCATTAAAAATACTCAGTCCACGAACTGCAGGAAAAACATGAATAGACCCGCATCGTGATTGCTCTTACTTGTTGAATCCGTCATGGTTTAAATATAAAGCAGCTCAATCCATTGGGAGCCTCGAAAAACCTAAATAAAGATGGGTATTTCGAGGTTTCCAATGGCTTATGCTTGCAGATCAAGCAAGGAGATACGCTCAGTATTCCACGGATTTTTTCGTGCTTTTAGGGGACAAAAAATAGTTATGATTCGTAACAAAGTTGCGCGTCGGCAAGATAGATCGCCTTACAAGTGTCGGGTAAAAAAGTTGCTGATCCGAGGGTCGGGGTCTGCAGCTAGCGTTTTAGGTGCGCCAATGGCAATGATGCCCTGTGCGTGTTTATCCAGCATGATGGCGCGGTCTGCAATGGTGAAAATACTGGCTAGCTCGTGGGTGACCACAATAAAGGTGGTGTGCAGGCTATGTGCTAATTGCAAAATCAAGGCATCCAACTCGGCGGCGGTGATGGGGTCTAACCCTGCTGATGGCTCGTCTAAAAACAAAACTTGAGGGTCTAGGGCCAGCGCACGGGCAATGGCGGCGCGTTTTTGCATTCCGCCTGATAGCGCACTGGGTAAAAAATCTGCATAGGCATCCAGCCCCACCAAGCGCAGCTTTAGCCTGGCAACGATTTCACGGGCGGCATCATTGAGCGGGGTATATTCTGCCAGCGGCAGCATGACGTTTTCTAGCACCGTCAGCGAGCCAAATAGCGCCCCCGATTGATACATCACTCCAATACGGGCCAAGATACGCTGCCGTGTTTCGCCTTGCGCACTAATGATGTCTTCGTCGCCAATCAGTACCGCGCCTTGTTGCGCGGGCAAAAGGCCGATCATATGTTTGAGTAAGGTGGATTTGCCGCAACCTGATCCACCTAAAATGGTAATGATTTCGCCCTTGCTAACCTCAAAGCTGATATCACGCAAAATAACGCGATTGCCATAGCCGCATTGCAATTGTTTGACTTGAATAATGGCGTCTTGCATCACCAGCCCAATAAATAGAAAACAAAAGCAAATAGGCCGTCACTAACCACAACAGCCACAATGCTGCTCACAACGGCTTGCGTGGTGGCGGCCCCTACGGCGCTGGCTCCACTGCCCGCTTGCAAGCCCCTAAAACAACCAATCAGCGCGATTTCCATACCAAAGATGGCCGCCTTAAATAAGCCACCGGTAAAGTCGCCTAAATGCACAATGGTTGAAACGCGGCTGATATACGTTTGGATGGGGATATTAAAACTGAGCATAACAATGGCCGCGCCTACAAGGCCAATCAATACAGCACAAGCTGACAGCAGCGGGGCCATCAGCGTAGTGGCAATAATTCTGGGTAGCACTAAATAGCGTATGGGATTCAGGCCCAAGGTGGTGAGGGCATTTAATTCTTCGTTTACTTTCATGCTGGCAAGCTCAGCGGCAAAAGCTGCGCCAGTACGGCCAGCTAGTAAAATCGCCATCATTAAGGGGGCCAGCTCACGCACCAAGGATAGGCCTACTAAATCGGCAACAAATACTTCTGCGCCAAATTGACGCATGGGGATCGCCGATTGAAACGCTAAGATCATTCCCAAAAGGGCGGCAATCAGAGCCACGATAGGCAGGGCATCTGCGCCATTTTTACTGGCGGTGGCAATCACTTCTGTAATGCGCAGTTTACTGGGGGAGAGCAGCACTTGGTGCATGGCGGCACTGAGCTCGCCCAGATAGCTGATGGCGTGACGCAGCGCCGTTTTATGCTCGGCGGTTGCTTTGCCAAGGGCGGTGAGCCAGCCTATTTTCGCAGGGATAGGCGCTTGATAGAGCGGAGTTTCGACTTGAAACGCGTCGAGTAATTCGGCAAAGGGAGGGGCTAGCTGCTTGATCTTGGCTCCGCCCTGAATCAGCAGATAAAACAGCGCCACACCGGCCCCATCGCAATAGCTTACTTTGCTGGCGTCTACTTCACAGACACCTAGCTTGCTGGCTAGAGGCCAGAGAGGGGCAACCGTCTGGGCGTCTAGGCGGCCAGAGAGTTGGATTGTGTGGTCTGTGGGGTTGATTTCGAGTTGAGTCATCAGTGTTGAAGTTGTTCAGCCAGCAGGCGGCTGGATTCAACCAAGCGGTAAAGAAAGCCGGTGCGATCTAGGCTATGGCTAGGTTTACGCCAGCGCAGCATCACATCGGCCAGTTGGCGAAAGGCATGGCTGGATTCTGCGTCAGGGAAAGCATCCAGCACCGTGCGGCCTAAGCGCCCTGCTCTTTGTAGTTTTTCGTCTTCTGGCACATAGCCAATCAGCTTCATTTGCGCTGCATCGCCTAAATATTGTTTGGCGACGCTTTTAAGGCGGTTAAAAATCAGCCCCGCCTCGGTAATGGTATCGACGCGATTCACTAACACTCTAAATTCACGCCTTGCGTATTCTGTGCTGAGTAATTTAATGGTGGCGTAGGCATCGGTTAGCGATTCGGCGCTATTAGAAACAATCACCATTACATCATCTGCCGCCAAGCTGAGGCAGGGTACGCCATGGCCGGCGGAGGGGCGAGTATCGAGTAGCAAAAATTCAACATATTGGGTGAGTTGCTCAAACTCGGCGGATAGCCAAGTTAACTCTCGCTCATTTAGGCTGCTTAGCACCGTCGCTTTAGCGCAGATAGGCAGGATAGAAAAACCTGCATCGGTGGCCAGCAGGGTATCAGCAAGGGTCACTTCGCGGCGTAGTACATGATCTAGCTCGTGCTTTTGCTCTATGCGCATGCGATGGGCCACATTGCCCATGCCGCTAAATTCATCCAGCAGAATGACCTCACGATTGCGCTCGGCCAGTGCTGCGGCTAGGTTAATGGCCAATGTGGTGGTGCCACTGCCGCCACGCCCGCCATTTAAGCTAATGCTGCGGCAGGGAATGGGGGCAATCATGGCCCGCAGGCCCGCTGCCTGATCGGACCACAGACTAGCCACGGGAATGGCTCGCGTGATTCATATTAAAATCGAGCGGATTATCCATGGTGCCGCCTTGCGATCCCATATAGAGCGGGAACTCATCAGGCTTTAAGGTAAAAGCGCTATTTTGCGTTTCAGCCCTAAAAGCGCGGTCTACTAAGTAAGACACATTGGCACGGTGCAAGTCTTCTGGTACACGCTGGCCATTGGTTAAAAAGTGCAAGCGCAGCTTATGCCGAATCGCCACATCAAGGCAGCCGCCTAGATTCATGGCTTCGTCGAGCTTGGTAAGAATACATCCAGCTAAATGGGTGTTGCGGTAGCGGCGGGCTACATCGTCTAGCGTGCCGGTTTGGGCATTGGCCGCCAGCAGCAGCAGGGTAGAGACATTGTCTTCATCAAATAGCGCCAGTTGCTCGCTGATGCGTTGATCACGTTGGCCCATGCCGACGGTATCGATCAGCACTAAGTGCTTTTCGCTTAGATCGGCGAGGGTAAATTGCAGATCGGTTTCGTCTTTGACTTCGTGCACTGGCACACCAATAATGCGGCCGTAAATACGCAGCTGATCGTGAGCACCAATCCGGTAGCTATCGGTAGTGAGCAGCGCTACCGAATCTGGCCCGTGCAGTAGGGCGCAACGCGCTGCCAGCTTGGCCACCGTGGTGGTTTTGCCGACGCCAGTGGGGCCGATGAGGGCATACACACCACCACGGTTAATTAAATCATCGTCGGTGGTAGCGGCGGCTAAATTATGCGTGAGCGCGGCTTTAACCCAGCGCATACCTTGATCAAGCGTCATTTGCGCAGGCATTTTTTCGACCAGCTGACGTGATAAGGCGGGGCAAAATCCAGCGGATAGTAATTGGCGTAGCGCTTCTAGTTTTTCGGGGGCGTGGCGAGATAACTCTCCCCAAGCCATGCCCGCTAATTGGCTTTCTAATAAGCCGCGCAATAGGCGGATTTCCCGTGCAATTCCATCCATGGCTTCTTTATCAGCAGGATTTTGTGCCACGGGTGAGGCGTCATCTTCAAAACTAAAGGTAGGTAAGGCGCGTTCTGGCGCTGGGCGGCGTGGTGCTGGCGTGGCAGCCCGTGGCGGGGGGCGGCTGGGACGCGGCTGCTGGTATTCTGGATTACTATCTAGCGGTAAGGGGGCTTCTACTCGCTGCGATGCGGCGGGTGTGCTGCGGTTGCTGCGCAGCACCATAGGCTCATCGTGCACGATGTGATCGGTACTTGGCTCTGTATCGTCGTCATCAGGAATGGCGTAAGAGCGGGCGAGCGCCTTACTAATCGGTGCAGCGGCTTGGGCGCTTTGCAGCAGTTTTGCGCCATTTTGCGCGCCACGGCTGCTGGGGGCGGGGCGTGGCTGTGCTGCAACACTTTGGACATTGGTGAGGGAGGCTACATCGGCATCGGCTACGGCCATGATCTCTATCCCGCCACCCGATACTTGGCGGTTTGATAGGATCAGCGCGTCTGGGCCAAGCTCATCTCGAACTTGGCGCAGCGCATCACGCGTCGTTGCTCCGTAGAACTTTTTTACGACCATATCCAGTTGCCGTCTGAAAACACGAGTTATCCTTATGCATTGCGAGCAATGCGTATTTTGGGTGTTAGTTTAAGCTAACGAAAAATCAAAAAGATCGGTAAGCATACAGAAGAGGCACATCATGTGCGCCGCAAAAGGCGACTTGTTTGTTCTGACTTGAGTAAATAGCCATTCGTAATGTTGATTTTTATGTTTTAAGCATATTGAGTGGCTAATTAATTATTTATGATCTTGTTATAAAAAGACAATTATTTTTAGCTTATCTTTAATTTAAAGCTAGCGTGTATTGTTGCCGTTGCTTGCTTAACTGTAAATACTGTTTGCATTAATGCGCCTCACGTTAGGAATACTGCTCTGTTAATGAGGGATTAGGCGGTTTTGTTTTAAGGCCAAACAAGCAGATCAGTTTAATTTGCACCTAGCATCCCCACAATTCGAATGGTTTTGCTATCTGGTATTTCGGTATGCGCAATGACGCGTAATCCGGGAATAGAGCGGCGTAAAAAACGGCTGAGCATAGGGCGCAGCTGGGCTGGCGCAATCAATACCGTGCTTAGGCCTTGCTGCTCTAATTGATCAGATAATTCAGAAGCTTGCTTGAGTACGCGTTCAGCAAGACCAGGTTCTAATCCACCTTGTGCATTACCCGATACGGCAGAGAGCAGAATATTTTCTAATTGTGGCTCTAAAGTGACAACTTGCAATTCATTTTCACCAGGAAATAGCTGGTGAACAATCGCTCGGCCTAATGCCACCCGCACTGCGGCAGTAAGCTCGTCAATATTTTGGGTACGAACAATGTGTTCAGCCAGTGTTTCTAAGATGCTACGCAAATCGCGGATATGCATCCCTTCTTCGAGTAAATTCTGTAAAACTTTTTGCAAAGTGCCAACGGGAATAATTTTGGGCACTAAGTCTTCCAATAATTTAGGCGCTTCCTTGCCAAAATGCTCCAGTAATTGCTGGACTTCTTCGCGGCCTAAAAGCTCGGCGGAGTGGCTTTGTAAAATATTAGATATATGCGTTGCCACTACGGTAGCGGCATCCACCACCGTATAGCCAAAGGCTTGCGCTTGATCGCGCAAGGTGGCATCAACCCAAACGGCGGGCAGGCCAAAAGTTGGATCTTGGGTTGGTGTGCCTGGTAGTTGGCCAATGGCGTTGCCGGGGTTAATGGCTAGCCATTGGCCAGCAAACGCTTCACCGGTGCCTACATCCACGCCTTTGAGCTGGATTCGATATTGATTTGGCTTGAGCTCTAAATTATCGCGGATATGCACTGAGGGCACTAAAAAACCCAATTCTTGGGCAATTTTTTTACGAATGCCGCGAATCCGGCGGAGTAGTTCACCATCTTGGTTACGGTCTACCAAGGGAATCAGCCGGTAGCCTACTTCTAAGCCAACGGGATCAACGGGCTGTACATCGTTCCAACTGACTTCTTGTAAAGGGGCGGCGGGTGCGGCGGCAGGGCCTGCGGCTCCCGCTTGGCCAGCTGCGGCTCCTCCCCCTGCGGCATTAGCGCCTTGTAGCGCGAGTGCGGTTTTCTTTTGATCCAGCTGCCAGCCTATTCCCGCCAAGATGGCGGACATCAGTAAAAACGCGGTGTGTGGCATGCCAGGGATTACTCCCAAAATACCTAATACCGCTGAGGTAACATAAAGCACCTGCGGCTGTGAAAACATTTGCCCTAAGATTTGTTCAGATAAATCTTCGCCATCACCCACTCGCGAAACCACAATACCGGCCGCAACCGAGATAATCAGCGAGGGAAGCTGGGCGACCAAGCCATCACCAATGGTCAGCAGGGTGTAGGTTTTGCCTGCTTCGGCAAATGGCAGATCGTGCTGTGCCATGCCCACAATCAAGCCGCCGATGATATTGATCACCATGATCATAATCCCAGCAACGGCATCCCCACGCACAAACTTAGAAGCACCATCCATAGAGCCAAAGAAGGTGGCCTCGAGCGAGATCTCGGTGCGGCGGCGGCGTGCGTCTTCTTCACCAATCATACCGGCGTTCAAATCGGCATCAATCGCCATTTGCTTACCCGGCATGGCATCAAGGGTAAAGCGGGCAGATACTTCAGCAATCCGCCCAGCACCCTTAGTAATCACCACAAAATTAATAATGGTGAGAATAATAAAGCCGACCACACCAACGGTTAAATTATCGCCAATCAGCACGTGGCCAAAGGCTTCAATCACCTTACCCGCCGCATCTGCGCCGTTATGGCCTTCGGTGAGCACCAGTTTGGTGGACGCCACGTTGAGCGATAGCCGCAGCAGCGTGGTAAACAGCAAAATCGTTGGGAAACTAGAGAATTCGAGTGGCTTACGGGTGTAGAGCGCCACCATCAGCACGATGATGGAAATAGCAATATTAAAAGTAAAGAATAAATCGAGCGCAATGGCAGGCAGCGGCAGAACCATCATGCCGAGAACCATTAACACCAGCGCGGGGCCAGCGAGTTTGCTGTAATTAAAAGTGCGCCACATAGGGCTTTAAATTCTCTTTATTTGATTCAAAAGCTGGGGAGAGGATTTCATCCCCCATCCTTTCGTAGGGCGGGGTGTACCCGCTCTGCGCGATTTACCGCTGTCCGGCGACTGAGTGAATTTTAGGCTTCGCCACCTGGGTCTAGATCACTAGGCACAGGGAGGTCGGTGGAAAGATTGGGCTCTTCGCCTCCAAAATTTTGCCAATGCTTAAGCTGGTAGATATAAGCCAGTACTTCTGCGGCAGCAGTATACAGCGCGGCAGGGATCTCTTCCCCAAGTTCAGCATGGTGGTACAGCGCACGGGCAAAAGGCGGGGTGCGGACAATCGCTACTTTATGCTCTTTGCCCAGCTCAATAATCCGCTCTGCTAGCAAAAAAGCGCCTTTAGCCACAATCTTGGGCGCGCGCATGGATTCGGTATATTGTAAGGCCACGGCAAAGTGCGTCGGATTGGTGACAATCACATTGGCCTTAGGAATCTCGCTCATCATGCGCTTTCTGGCAGCTTCGTGCTGCAACTGACGAATCTTACCTTTAATTTCAGCCGAGCCCTCGGCATCTTTACCTTCTTGCTTCACTTCTTCTTTGGTCATGCGCAAGCCCTTGTAATAATCCCAGAGCTGATAAGGCGCATCAATCGCAGCCAAAATGGCTAAAGAGCTAATCACCAGCAGCAGGGTGTGTTGAACCATTTTCCACATATAGGGCATGCCTATTTCGAGTGGCATGGTAATCAGCTGGATAAACTCTTCTCTTTGCCCCCACAATACCCACGCCGCCACGCCGCCAATAAGACTGGATTTAAGAATGGTCTTTGTCATTTCAACGATGCTTTTCAGCGAAAACATCCGGCCTATCCCATTCATGGGATTCATGCGGGCAAAGTTAGGCGTTAAAGCTTCAATGGTAAATAACCAGCCGCCGATCAATACTGGCGTGATAATCGCCATCAGGGCGCAGGGCAAAATAATCGGTAGGCAAGCCATTAAAGCTTTTTGCGCTGAGCCAGTAAAATGCAGCAGCATTTGATTCGGGTCGCTAATGGTGGTTCGACTAAAGCTAAGTTCGGCAATAAAAATAGTTTTTAAAGTGCCGAGTAGCTCAGGCCCAAGCGAAATCAGCATGACGATGCCGGTCATTAAAATCGAGAATGTTGCTAATTCTTGTGAGCGTGGGATCTGCCCTTTACCTCGCGCTTCTTCTAAGCGCTTACTGGAGGCGGGCTCCGTGCGTTCTGCGTCTGAATCTTCAGCCATTATTTAATCCTCGCTGGCCGATGAAAAGATAGACCAATTTAATTGGGTGCACAGAAAAAATCCAGCCAAGTCCGAGTTTACTGTGATTTATTCAGGCTGGCACTGCAATTGCTTAATCAAGTGCTATCAGCAATAAGCCCGTATCGAGGAGCCTCGTCATGGCGAGCAATCTCACTGTTTTAGCCAGCGCCCAAACTAGCCGGTCAACTGACTCTCGTTCTTCCGTCTCGATGGGGGCAGAGCCTGCTGCTGGGCAAACATTTGCCAAAACTCTGGAGCGGGAAGTTAACTCTCGCCAGGAAGGAAAATCGGCTGATTCTGACAAACCAGCGCCCGCAACAGAAAACACCAGCGAAGACGAGCAGAAAGCCCAAGCAAGCAGTGCGCAAGCGGCCCAGCCGTGGTTGGCCATGCTACAGGTGCAAGCGCTCTCTCAAGCCAACGCGTTGACTCATGTTGCTAAAGCGGATGGTGATACAGGCTTTGTGAAGCTGGATCTGACTAAGCTCGGCAAAGGCTTATTAAGCGGCGAAGCAGGTGAAGGTCAGGACTTAACGGCTTTGGGGCAGTCTGATTTAAATCCTGCTCAGGCTTTGGCTAGTAATATTGATGCGGCAAAATTTGCCTCTTTACGGCAGAAAACGGCCGGTGACGCGAGTGCGTTTACAGTACCAGAAGAAGATTTTGCAGCTCTGTTGGCCACATCCAAAGAAAATACACCGCTGCTGAAGCCTGAAGCCGCCCCCGTG
This sequence comes from Iodobacter sp., assembly GCF_025352645.1. Taxonomy (GTDB): domain Bacteria; phylum Pseudomonadota; class Gammaproteobacteria; order Burkholderiales; family Chitinibacteraceae; genus Iodobacter. Next base: position 22,633 of record NZ_JANXSO010000181.1, read on the forward strand.
GCGGCCTTGCATACCCCTGTTGTAGAGGCTAAACCCGCAATGCCTACACACGTTGCAGAGCCGGTGGGTAGCTCCCGCTGGGGCGATGCCGTGGCGCAGCGGGTATCGATGATGTTGCAAGATAAACATCAGCAGATTGATATGCAGCTTAATCCACCGCATCTTGGCCCAATGGAAGTGCGTTTAACCATGTCGGGCGAGCAGGCGAGTGTGGTGTTTAGCTCGCAACATGCTTCGGTGCGTGAGGCGCTTGCTGCGGCTACACCTAGGCTAACTATGTTGCTGGCTGACCAAGGTATTCAGCTGAGTAATGTGCAAGTGGCTTCTGATTCATTAAATCAACACGCTCAGCAACAGGCGCAGCAGCAAGCTAGTAGTCAGCAAATGGACCAGCAGCATCAATCTAGATCAAGGCAATTTACGGGTAATTTGGCAGACAACTATAGTGAGGGGCTACCGCGTGTGATGACTGATGTTCACCTGCCTGTGGCGCGTAGCGGTTTAAATCTTTATGTTTAAACGGCGCGCCTCTTGTTGGTTTGCAGCAAGACTAGTGCCTTACTCTCTGTTTGTTAATGCTTTTTAAGCTATAATCACATCACTTAATTCCAAAGCCAGCGCCCCTCGCATTTGATTGGGGCGCTTTGCTCTGGTTTTCAATTTTATTTTTTATAAAATATTTCAATCCATTCAAGGTGATGTGATGTCTGATGCCAAAGTGGAAGCCGCGCCTAAAGCGAAGAAAAATATTCTTTTATTTGCCGTGATTGGCTTATTAGTGGTCTTGTTAATCATCGTGGGTGGTGTGGCCGCCTTTTTGCTGACAAAAAGCAGCGATCCTGCTGCCGATGAAGTAGCGGCAGAAGCCACTGCACACGACGACGCAAAAAAGAAAAAGAAAGATCATAAAAAGAAAGAAGAGCACGCTGCTGTTTTTGAAAAATTGCCCCAATTTACGGTGAATTTACATTCAGAAGATGGCGATGGCATTTTGCAGACCGATATCTCTTTAGAACTTGGCGATCCGCATTTAGCTGAAAAAATTAAAAGTTTGTCACCTAAAATTCAGGGACAAATTAATAAGCTATTACGTGGAAAAACCATGGCAGAAGTAAAGGCCCCCGATGGTACGGATAAGTTGGGTAAAGAAATTCGTGAAATTGTAAATAAAATTTTAGGCGCAGAGAGTGAAGAAGAAGGGGTTCTCTCGGTTAATTTCACATCATTTATTGTGCAGTAATTTAATGTAATGATTTTTATGCTGGGTAGATGGTGTATTTACCCAGCATCAGCGTATGTGTTGTAGTTATAAATATCTACAGCCCAGCCGGGTTGAATACAAAATATATTAAATAACGGGTAAGAGTTTATCCGGACTAAGGATCATGGCAGACGATATCCTTTCTCAGGAAGAGGTCGACGCGCTACTGCGTGGTGTGACCGGTGAAGAAGATTCTTCCGACGAAGAGGTCGATGCTTCTGCTGTTCGCGATTATGATATTGGTCGCCAAGAGCGCATTGTGCGTGGGCGGATGCCTACGCTTGAAATTTTAAATGAGCGCTTTGCACGTAATTTACGTGTGGCTCTATTTAACTTTATGCGCCGCAATGCTGAAATCTCTGTTGGCCCCGTTCGGGTGCAAAAATATAGCGAATTTATTCGTAATCTGGTGGTTCCTACCAATTTAAATTTGATTCAAATGAAGCCGCTGCGCGGAACGGGATTATTTATTTTTGATCCTGATTTTGTGTTTTTAGTCGTGGATAATTTATTTGGCTCGGATGGCCGTTACCATGTTCGGGTTGAAGGGCGTGATTTTACCGCCACCGAGCAGCGGATTATTCAGCGCCTCTTAGAAGTGGTTTTTGAAGAATACGAAAAAGCTTGGCAGCCGGTATTCCCTTGTGAATTTGTTTACGTTCGCTCTGAAATGAATACCCAGTTTGCCAATATCGCCACGCCAACTGAAGTGGTGGTGGCGTATACCTTTAAAATTGAATTGGGCGCTGGTGGTGGGGATTTCCATATCTGCTTCCCCTATTCAATGATCGAGCCGATTCGCGACGTGCTCTATAGCACGATGCAGGCCGACCGAATTGAGGTGGATAACCGTTGGACCACCTTAATGCAAAAGCAAATTCAGCATGCTGAGGTGGATTTGGTGGCGACGTTGGGCAATGCCAAGGTGACTTTAGGCGAGATTCTAGAGTTGCAGCTTGGGGATATTATTTCTTTAGATATTCCAGAGGCCATTATTGCTGCGGTAGATAATGTGCCCGTATTGGAATGCAAATACGGCACTCTAAATGGGCAATATGCTCTAAGGGTGAGCAAAGTGTTGGGGTCCGCTGAGGCACTAACGGGGAATGAAACAGAAGGCCAATTAGATGCCGACAGCAGCGAATAAATAGCTTAAGTTTTAAGCTGTTCATTTAATCGCAAATAAAAATAGTTAGCCAAGGTAAATTGACCGTGGCTGATGCAAATGCTAAGCCAATGAGGGGTTTGTAGTGGCTGATGTACATAGTAAGCCAATGAGGGCTTTGTAGTGGTTGATGAAAATAGTAAGCCAATGAGGGTTTTGTAGTGGTTGATGAAAATAGTAAGCCAATGAGGGCTTTGTAGTGGTTGATGAAAATAGTAAGCCAATGAGGGTTTTGTAATGGCTGATGAAGATGAAATGGCAATGGATGACTGGGCTGCGGCCCTTGCCGAGCAAGAAGTAGCCGATGCAGCGGTGGCAGCCGCCCCTGATGTACAGGCCGCTGATATTTTTCAGCGTTTTGACGCAAGTACACCTATTGCGAATGCACCTAGCAATATAGATATGATTTTGGATATCCCTGTTTCACTGACTGTGGAGCTGGGGCGGACTAAAATTGCGATTCGCAGCTTGCTGCAATTGGCGCAGGGATCAGTGGTAGAGCTGGATGGGATGGCGGGTGAGCCTATGGATGTGCTGGTGAATGGCTGTTTAATTGCCCAAGGTGAAGTGGTGGTGGTGAATGATAAGTTTGGTATTCGCCTCACCGATATTATTACCCCAGCAGAGCGTATTCGCCGCTTACATAAATAGTTTCGGGCATTATCAATAGGCCCGCTGCCCTGTGTTTTTAGGGGGCTAGCGGGCAATTTATACTTGCAGTGCTTCACAAAACTTCATTACAAACACATGCCTACACGATTATCGTGAGAGTTTATGAAATATCTACGCTGCAAAGTGCTGTTTTTTTTCTGTTTTATGTTTGCTAGCTGTTTACCTGCTCACGCAAATGCCTCTTCCCCTGTTATCGCTCCCGTTTCAAGCTTAATGTCCGTGGCTCAAGTGGTGCTGGCATTGGGTTTTGTTATTGCCCTGATTGTATTTAGTGCTTGGCTAGTGCGTAGGCTCTCTTTAATTCCTATGGGTGCAAAAGGTCAGGTGCTCAAGGTGGTAACAGGGGTAATGGTAGGGGCTAAAGAGCGGGTCGTGGTGGTGGAAGTAGAAGGCCGCTGGCTGGTGCTGGGTGTGACGGCTAGTTCAGTTAATTTATTACATAGCTTGGATGCGCCTGAGCAAGTTGAAACTGTGGTGCCTCAGGCATTTTCACAGCAATTTTCTGCCAAATTGGCCGCCGCTTTGCAAAGGACACCACGTTGAAACGCTTGATGATGGCCCTCTTAGTGATTTTATTTGGCTTAGGCCTTGCCAGCGTAGCGGGTGCTGCTGATCCAGGTATTCCTTTTATGACCGCCAATGCGCAAACGGGTGGCACGCAATATAGTTTACCGATTCAAACGCTATTGTTTCTAACTGCAATTAGTTTTTTGCCTGCAATTTTATTAATGATGACGGCATTTACCCGTATTATTATTGTATTATCTTTATTGCGCCAAGCCCTTGGCACAATGCAAGCCCCGCCTAATCAAGTGATTGTTGGCTTATCTTTGTTTCTCACCTTTTTTGTAATGTCACCGGTATTTGATAAAATGTATCAGGTGGCTTATCAGCCTTATGCAGAGCAAAAAATAGGTTTTAATCAAGCGGTAGAGAAAGGCGTGGTGCCATTAAAAGACTTTATGCTTAAGCAAACACGGCAAAAAGATTTGGCGTTTTTTATTGAGCTATCTGGCACACAAAAACCGAATGGCCCAGATGATGTGAGTTTACGAACCTTAGTGCCCGCCTTTGTAACTAGCGAGCTTAAAACTGCATTTCAAATTGGCTTTATTGTTTTTATCCCCTTTATTATTATTGATTTTGTGGTGGCGAGTATTTTAATGGCCATGGGGATGATGATGGTTTCCCCAGTTATTATTTCACTGCCCTTTAAGTTGATGCTATTTGTTTTGGTGGATGGCTGGACGCTATTAATGGGCTCGCTTGTGCAAAGCTTTTACGTTTCAGGATAGCTATGACGCCAGAAACCGTTGTTACCGTGATTCAAAGAGCCATGGAAGTCATGGTGCTACTTGGTGGGCCATTATTGCTAACCGCGCTGGTGGTGGGCTTAGTGGTGAGTATTTTTCAAGCTGCTACACAAATCAATGAAGCCTCTTTATCTTTTATTCCCAAGCTGTTGATTACCTTTTTGGTGTTTGTGCTGATTGGCCCTTGGATGATTGAAACGGCTATGGATTACACCATTCGCCTATTTCAAAGCATCCCGCAAATGATAGGCTAGGGGTTAGCGTGAGGGATATTTGGACCGTTAGCCAAGCGCAAATCGATCTCTGGTTGGGTATTTTTTGGTGGCCATTTTGCCGCATCTTTGGGTTTTTATTATCTGATCCATTTTATTCTAGTAAAGCGATATCAGTAAAAGTACGCGTGGCCATTGCTATCTTTTTGTCTTTAATTATTGCCCCAGTATTACCTGCTATGCCACAGGTGCAGATTGTTTCCCCCGAGGGGATTTTAATCGTAATTAATCAATTGCTCATTGGTATTGCAATTGGCTATGTGGTGCGAATTATTTTTTCTGCCATGGAAATGGCAGGGCATTTATCTGGCCTACAAATGGGTTTGGGCTTTGCTTCTTTTTATGATCCTCTGCATGCTACTAGCGTACCAATTGTGGCGCAGTTTTTAAGTTTAATGACTATTTTGATATTTTTGGCTTTAAATGGCCATTTATTGGTGCTGCATACTTTATTAGATAGCTTTAATACCCTGCCCATTCGAGTACAGCCTATTTCTGGGCTGGGTTTTAAAATGTTGGCGGATTATGGATCATTAATTTTTCGCTACGGTGTGTTGCTTGCTTTGCCGGTGATTGGCTCCTTGCTGGTGACCAATTTGGCGGTAGGGGTGATGACGCGCGCAGCACCGCAACTGAATGTGTTTGCGGTGGGCTTTCCTTTGATGATGGGGATTGGTTTAGGCGCGATGTATTTATCGCTACCTTATATGCCTGCGCATATTGATATTATGTTGAGCGAAGGATCGCGCTTCGTGGTTAAAATGTTGACTGCGTTTGCTGGCAAGCCCTAAAGCCAGTTAATTGTTAGCTTTGCTGCATAAGTTTTTACCTATCAAGCCCGTAGATTTTTACAATAATTCCCGAGCACTTTACTCGGGTATTCTCAGTGTTATAATCTTACCCATCAGAGTTAATTTTTTTGGAGTTATACCCCATGACCATGGCGATTGCCGACGTGCAAAACACGGTGGATACCCGCAATATTGCGATTAATAAAGTGGGCATTAAGTCCATTCGTCACCCAGTTAAAGTAGCGGATCGTACCGATGGCGTGCAGCACACTATCGCCATGTTTGATATGTATGTGTTCTTGCCTAAGCAATTTAAAGGCACACATATGTCGCGCTTTGTGGAGATCTTAAACAGCCACGAGAAAGAAATTTCGGTGGATTCTTTTGAAACGATTCTGCGCGAAATGTGCCAGCGTTTAGAAGCAGATTCCGGCTATCTGGAAATGCGCTTTCCTTATTTTATTAATAAAATAGCTCCGGTTTCCGGCGTACAAAGCTTGATGGACTACGACGTTACCCTGATTGGCGAACTTAAAAATGGCGTATTTGAGCAAAAGCTAAGGGTATTGGTTCCAGTCACCAGCCTATGCCCATGTTCGAAAAAAATATCAGCTTATGGTGCGCATAATCAACGCTCACACGTAACCGTGACGGCCACACTGGCGAAAAGTGTCTGGATTGAAGAAATTGTAGCACTGGTTGAAGCAGAAGCCTCTTGTGAGCTGTATGGTCTGCTTAAGCGCCCAGATGAGAAATTCGTGACTGAACGCGCTTACGACAATCCTAAATTTGTAGAAGATATGGTGCGTGATGTAGCAGCGCGTGTAGATGCGGACCCGCGTGTGAGCGCTTATGTGGTGGAATCAGAAAACTTTGAATCTATCCACAATCACTCTGCCTATGCGCTGATTGAGCACGATAAACACGCAGTTTAAGCATCACTGCGCCTGATAAAGCCCCGGCAATGAACTGCACCCCAAAAGTTGGACACCCGTCCATTTTTGGGGTGTTTTTATGTCCAAGTACACAATGCAATTCAAACTTACTGCCGTTCAGCAATATTTAACGGGCGAAGCAGGTATTAAAACGATCGCCAAGCAACAT
>NZ_JANXSO010000041.1 GCF_025352645.1 Iodobacter sp.
TCATGAGGCCAGAGTTTGTAAATCGAGGTGATCTAATTCAACCACACGTAAGCCATAGCTTTCGCCGGTAATCACCACTTCGGCCTTGCCGATGGTGGTGCCATTTACCTTGATATCCAGCGGCTCACCCGCGAGTTTATTTAGCTCCAGCACTGAGCCGTATTCAATGGCTAATAGCTCGGCCAAGGAGATATCGCTTGCGCCCACTTCTAAAGTCAGCGTAACGGGTATTTTTCTTAAAAATGGGTTGAGGTCGCGCTTAGGCACCGCCACAGGGGCTGCGGCGGCTTCACCCGATTCCATTTCTTGCAATGCGTTTTCTAAATCAAAATCTTCATTCATATTCATGGGATTAATCTGCATCTTCAAATGAGGTCAGGCATAAAGCGCCGTTATTTTCGGCGACGCTGGCGGTAAATAATTTGCTTTTACCGATATAAACATTAGCCCGTGCTTGCAGGCTAATTGGCATGATTTCACCGACTTTTAATTTGAGTACATCGTCTAAAGTCAGGGCTTTTTCTGCCAAGTGCACATGGCATTTTATTTTTAATTGATCAAAAAAAGCGGTTTGGCTTTTGCTATTACTGCGTGGCTTGGCCACTTGCTTTAGCAGTAAATCAAATAATGCATGATTTAGAACTAGGCAAATGTTGCCTAATTGCTGATCGATCTGATCAACAATTTCAATGTCTATTTGCCATGCCGCATCAGTGTGCAAAACACTTGGGCTTGGGCTGATTTGGTTTTGATTTAAAAACGCTAAAAAAACGCCAGCTAATTTATTTGCCAAGCTACTTTTTAAGCGCAGCTCGGTACTGCTTGGCTCGCTGCTTAAATCTTGCTCAGTAATCGCCGTGGGTTTAGCTTTTGCGCCATAGCGGTAATCCAGTGTGCGCAGCAAAAAAGGGCGTGACATCTCTACTGCTAAATGGCCCACGCTTAAGTCTAGCCATTGCACGGGCGTGGCCTTGCTGGCGGATTGGCTGAGTTGGCTTACTCCAAGCATGGCGCGATAGGGGTGGTTGAATTCGCTTTTTAAAAATGTATTGACTTCATTTTTAAGCCGCTCGTTTAGCCCAGCTAAAAGATGCAGGGGGCGGCCTAGCGTGCTGTGATCCAACGTAATACTGTTTTTTTCGTGCAGAGCACGTTTTGCTTTTGCCATGGACGCGCTGCTTTTTTAGAACAAGGAAAGAACGGGGAAGAAAGATGAATTTGGCATTTCGCGCGCATTGTACTTTAGTATTAGAATTTTATGATATGTTCATGTAAGAAATTTGCAGGGTAAAAATTCACACAGCATCATGCCTATGTACTGCTGTTAGAATCCGCGCCCTGTAAGTAGTTTGTAAAAATAGCTGCGTTATTTTCTGGTCAATACTGGATGTTTATATGGTGAATGCAATCGCTTCGGCGTTGAAAACTGAGCAGACAAAGATGCTGGGTGAGATGGCGGCCATCTCTGGCAACAGCCAGTATTCGCCCGCAGAACATAGCCAAGGCAGTGGCGGATTTATGGCTATTATGGCCAATGCAGTCCGTAATGTAGATCAGCAGGAGCAGCAGGCAGCCAGCAAAATGGCCGATGTGGATAGTGGGGCTAGCAATGATCTAGTTGGCGCAATGCTGATGAGCCAAGAGGCGAGCTTGTCGTTTTCGATGATGACTCAGGTACGCAATAAGGTTATGGCTGCGGTCGACGATCTGATGAAGATGCCCTTATAAAGGCTGCAGGGAAATATGTTTGCACAATTAAAAATGGGATTTGATCGATTACGCAATACTGAGCGTAATAGCAATCCTTCATCATTTATAAAACTGGTATTACCAATTATTGCATTCGCCATTGCCATTAGCGTATTGCTGATGGTGTATCTATGGCACGACGATTCCAATTACAAACCGATATTTGGCAATACAGAAAAAATTGCCGCTGCCGATATGATGGCGGTGCTCGATGCGGAGCATATTAAATATCGTCTACATCCGCAAAGTGGCCAAGTATTAGTTGAAAATGGTGATTTAGGCCGTGTTCGCATGCTATTGGCGGCGAAAGGCGTGGTGGCTAAATTGCCAGCTGGTCTTGAATTGCTGGATAAAAATGATCCTCTCGGTGTGAGCCAATTTGTGCAGGATGTGCGCTTTCGCCGTGGGCTTGAGGGCGAATTAGTGCAGAGCATTATGGCATTAGAG
>NZ_JANXSO010000049.1 GCF_025352645.1 Iodobacter sp.
GAACTCAGGCAAAGACAAGCCCTTTTGCATTTGGATGCCATTGACGGACATGATTCACCTCCGTAAAGCAGAACGTTCGTTCACTTTACGCCGCACGAATTGCTAAATCAAGGGTTCCGGAGCAAGAGACATAATCAGGTAAAATATTATTAGCCGCACATAAAAAATTTCATTACTCCGCGGGCAACATTGTTATATTAAGCAGGCTTGGAAAAAAAGAACAGGCTAGCTCTGCATTTGAAAGTGAATATAAAGTAATTTCTGAAAAAGTTGTTTTTATCCTTGAATCGATGAAGCGCCATACATCATTTTAAAAAACATATTACCCTAGGAAATCGTAGCCACCACCAAGTAGGCATTGAATTGCAGGTCAATTTCCAGATTAAAGCACCTTGGTTTGGCTTGTTGCCCTAATGAGATATAAAATAATAACTAGCTGATTCACCCCTACCTTTGGTATGGCATTGAATTAATACTCCTTATTAAACAAGGAGTATTAATTTTTTATTGCTCCATTGTTACATATCTCTTGTAATACCCTTCACTCACTTGGCAATGAGCATTAAATTCAAGTTTGCTGTATATTTACGCCTTGCCAATCTAGATATTTGGCACCAAATTATTTGGGATGTTATTGAAGCCAAAGGCAATCATGCTCAAACACAACAAGGCATAAATCAAGATGACCCAATATTGTGCCGATATTTTATGGCTGCGTGGTGAACAAGACTTTATTGGCAATCAATATAGCAGAAAACATCTATTGCGCTTTGATGGCGGCTTAGAAATTCCCGGTTCTTCATCACCCCACGTTGTGCCAATACCAATGTCGGATGCAAGTGCGCTTGATCCTGAAGAGGCATTTATTGCGTCAATCGCCAGTTGCCATATGCTTTGGTTTCTTTCCATTGCCGCTAAAAACAAATTCTGTATTGATCGCTATTTTGATGCCGCTATAGGGTTAATGGAGAAAAATGCCGAAGGAAAAATAGCCATTACAGTGGTGACGCTTAGGCCAGAAATTATCTTTTCCGGCAAATACACGCCAAACCCAGAGCAAATTGATAAAATGCACCATCAGGCGCATGCCAATTGCTTTATTGCTAATTCAGTCAAAACAGAAATACGCTGCGAGCCTGTTTATATAGCCGCTATTATTTCTTAGCATTTCATTAGAATGACCTATAAGGTTTATATGCATCACTCTTACGCTATTGATTTTAGGCTGTGGTCTGATTTACCTCCCCTCAATAAGCCGCTGTCCGCAATTTGGCCATTTCACAACAGCAAATTGAATATGCTGGCACAATTAAAGCCGCCATTGCTTTATGTGAAACGTCTCCATCATCTCATTTTTTAGAACTGGCTATTCTGCAATCGAAAGAAGTCATTGGATTTCTTTTATGTAAAATGCGGGCCGCTTGCTCCTGATTGGGGTGCCGCTGATTCCACCATTACTAGGCTTAGTCTGAAACCCAGCATATTGTACTTTCGGTGGATACAGAGAATACCAGCGCTATTCGCCCCTACCCTAAAGCGGGTTGGATCGATCATGGTGAGCACGTAGCTGGACGGATAGGCTGGGTTCGCTCTATGTCTTTGGCAATAAATCATTAATAGGTGCTCTATGATTAAAAAAGTTGGCCCCACAATCGTTCCACCTAAACATCGCGCATCTTGCCACTGCGGTGCCGTGGTATTAGAGCTTGATTTACCCAATGGCATTGTTGATCCACGGCGCTGTGATTGCTCTATTTGCCGTAGAAAAGGCGCGGTGATGGCGTCGATTGCTTTGGTGGATATTAAAGTCATTCAAGGTGCGGATTCAATCAAGCTTTATCAATTTAATACCCATATGGCAAAGCATTATTTCTGTGGGCAATGCGGCATCTATACTCATCATCAACGTAGATCAAACCCCGAACAATATGGTTTTAATGTTGGCTGCTTAGAAGGGATTAATCCCTATGATCTAGAAAATATACCGCTTAATGATGGGGTAAATCATCCTAATGATCGAGCCTCAACATCAATATGACAAGCTAACCCCTGATTGCTGACTGATTCTTTTGGGCGCTTTTATCCGCAACTCTCGCCGCAATCACCACTATCTTTGACAGGACGTAGATTCTGATTTGGCCATGCGGTTGCGCAAAATGGTTAGCCCACGAAAAACACCAAGCAGCCTCACATAACTAGGCTCGAATTGATGCAAGTTAGTGCAAAAAAAAACAAAGCCCCGTTATTATATGAGCGCCCACAAAAAATGCCGCTCCCTATTAAAAGAGAGCGGCATTTTTATTTAATGATTTAAGCAGTTGCTTTGGTATTCACTACTTTTGCGCCAGCTTCAGCAGCATTTACAGTTGCGCTTACTAATTCTGAGGTAATTTTTTGGCTAGTTTTAGTCACTGCATCGTAAGTGTTGCTTGCAGTTTCAACGACATTGCGTAGTGCATTTACAGCTACGCCAGAGCCAGCAGGTGCATTTGCAGTGGCTTTATCTAGTGTGGCAAGTAGGTTTTTGTTGAATTCTAAAACTTGTTCTTCGATCAGGCCATTCAGCTCTTTCTGTGTTGCGCTTGCAGCATCAAATACATTGCGCGCCACAGACATGCTTTTTTCAACGGATGGCTGAGCCAGTTGACGTTGAAGCGCTACCAAGCCTTGTACATCTTTTACGCCAGACAGTGCTTTAGTGGTTTCTGCGTGTTCAGCAATCAAATCACGAGTGATGCTGATTTGCAGATTAACCAAACGCTCTACGCTGCTTAAAGCGATATTGGTAAAGCGCAGGGATTTGTCCAGATTAGCTTGGCCAATATCAGTAAATTGAGCAGGATTGAATTGTGGGGCTTTAAATAGGTCTTTGAACATGGTGATCTCTCCGGTTGTGCAGTGCAACAATGCAATTCATTATGAGTGCAATGAATACGGAGAGTCAAACTATTTTGTGCAGTGCAACAAAATATTCGGATTATTAACAACTAACTCGCCTAAGCCCTTGTATCTACGCTATTTCCTAGGGCTGCTGGATTGTTGTATTTAGGTGCATCAGGCACTGCAGCCAGCAAACTTAGCGCGGATTGCGCTTGGATATCGTTAGATTTTTTGGCCATGAGCAAGGCCGCTGCATTTTGGGTGGCGGCGCTAGCGCCAGCGCTTACGGTTGAAACATCCATAGATCACCTGTTTGAGAAAGGATTTGGAGTTTGGTCATTATAGCCATTGCGTAGGCTCTGTTAAAGTTTGTTTTGTAAATGCCGCTGCATGTTTTACCAACACTCGTATTTTTGCCTCAAGATTTAAAAAAATGTCAACAGCGTTTTAGCTCAAGCCATGCCGTTTAGAGCGTGAAATTATCTCCTTCATCTTTGAGTGGCGATATGGCTTTTGAGTGATAAAATACACGGATGAATTTGCCCTCCATGCTGAGCGACTCCGTCGTACGCTATATCCACTTACGCCTCCATTCCGAGTTTTCAGTTACCGACGGCATCGTACGTCTAGATGATGCGGTTAAAGCCGCTAAGTCTGGAGGCATGCCTGCGCTTGGGGTTTCGGATTTAATGAACCTCTTTGGCATCGTCAAACACTATAAGGCTTGCCGCGAAGCGGGGATCAAGCCCATTGTGGGGGTGGATGCTTGGATAGAAAATCCTGACGAAAGAGATGCGCCCTTTCGCGTCTTATTGATTTGTAAAAGCCGTGCAGGTTATGGCCGCCTTTGCGATCTTTTATCTAATGCCTTTCGTAATAATCAATATCGTGGCCGTGCCGAGCTTAAAAAAGAATGGTTAACGGAAGGCGACAATAGCCAGCTGATTTGCCTATCTGGTGCAGCTTTAGGCGAAATTGGCCAGTTATTGATTGGCGGTCAATACGATGCCGCACTGGCCGCTGCACGCTGGTGGGCAGCTACTTTTCCTGATAGCTTTTACCTTGAGCTACAGCGCACGGGCTTCCCTAGCGCCGAGCCAAGCCTGCAAGGCCATTTGGATTTAGCCTCCGATCTTGATTTGCCGGTGGTGGCCACCCATCCCGTGCAGTTTATGGATCGGGATGATTACAAGGCGCACGAGGCCCGCGTTTGTATTGCCGAGGGCAATATGGTGGCGGATAAGCGCCGCCCGCGTTTATTTACAGAGGAACAATATTTTAAATCTGCAGCTGAAATGGCCGAGCTATTTGCGGATATTCCAGAGGCGCTACTTAATACAGTGGCTATTGCCGAGCGGTGTAATTTAACCATCGTCCTAGGTAAAAACTATCTGCCGGATTTTCCAACGCCAGACGGAATGACGCTCGATGATTTCCTGATTTTTGAGGCCAAGCGTGGCTTAGAAGAGCGGCTGCTGCTGCTCTATCCAGATCAGGAAAAGCGTGATGCAGAGCGCCCGCGCTATCTGGATCGGCTTAAGTTTGAAACCGATACCATCGTGCAAATGGGGTTTCCCGGCTATTTCTTGATCGTGGCCGATTTTATTTACTGGGGGAAACGCAACGGCTGTCCGGTCGGCCCTGGCCGCGGCTCAGGTGCGGGCTCCTTAGTGGCGTACAGCCTTGGTATTACGGATATCGACCCCACCGCCTACGCCCTGCTGTTTGAGCGGTTTTTGAACCCTGAACGCGTTTCCATGCCCGATTTCGATATCGATTTTTGCCAAGAAAACCGCTGGCGAGTGATCGAATACGTGCGCGAAAAATACGGCGTTGAGGCGGTAAGCCAAATTGCCACCTTCGGCACGATGGCAGCCAAAGCCGTCGTGCGCGACGTTGGCCGCGTGTTAGATCTGCCGTATATGTTTTGTGATGGCTTATCCAAGCTGATCCCTGCCGCACCTGGTAAGCAATATAGCCTTGATGACGCACTAGAAATGGAGCCCATCTTAAAACAGCGCGTAGAAAACGAAGACGAGGTTAAAGAGCTGTGGGTGCTGGCTAAAAAGCTAGAAGGCCTTACGCGTAATATCGGCATGCACGCTGGGGGCGTTTTGATTGCGCCGGGCAAGATCACCGATTTTTGCCCCATTTATCTGGCGTCTGGCGCGGATTCCGCACCGGTTTCGATGCTAGATAAAGACGACGTTGAAAAAGTGGGCTTAGTTAAGTTCGACTTTTTGGGTTTGCGCAACTTAACCATTATCGAGTTAGCGCTGAATTACATTCGCACCATGGAAGGCAGCGCCCCCGACTTAATGCTCTTGGGCTTTGAAGACCCCGCCGCTTATAAAATATTTAGGGATGCCAATACCACCGCCGTATTTCAGGTGGAATCGGATGGAATGAAACGCCTTTTAGCCAAGCTAAAACCCGATCGTTTTGAAGATATTATTGCGGTATTGGCGCTCTATCGCCCAGGCCCTTTGGGCTCAGGCATGGTTGATACCTTTATCAACCGTAAGAATAAACTGGAAGAAGTCGATTATTTTCACCCTGATTTAACGGCGTGTCTCGACCCCACTTACGGCGTGATCGTGTATCAAGAGCAGGTGATGCAAATCTCGCAGATTATCGGCGGCTACACCCTTGGCGGGGCGGATATGTTGCGCCGCGCCATGGGTAAGAAAAAAGCCGAAGAGATGGCCGAGCACCGCGAGAAAATCGCCCAAGGGGCCGCGCTCAAAGGCTACGATCCCAAGCTTGCTGAGCAGCTATTTGACTTGATGGCTAAGTTTGCCGAATACGGGTTTAATAAATCCCACACGGCCGCCTATGCGGTAGTTTCCTACCATACGGCATGGCTAAAAGCGCATCACTGCGCGGCGTTTATGGCCGCCACTATGAGCTCGGAGCTCGACAACACCGATCAGCTTAAAGTGTTTTACGACGATAGCGTTGAAACCAACAAGCTGATTTTATTGCCGCCGGATGTTAACCATAGCTTTCATAAATTTGTACCTGTTTCACGTAAGGAAATTCGCTATGCCCTCGGTGCAATCAAGGGCGTAGGGGAATCTGCAGTACAGATGATTGTCCGTGAACGTGAAACCAACGGCCCTTTCACAGATTTATATGATTTTTGCCATCGTACTGAAAAGCGCGAAGTCAATAAACGTACAGTAGAAGCGCTGATTCGTGCCGGTGCATTTGATAAAATTGATCCACATCGTGCTCGCCTCATGGCCAATGTGGAACAAGCAATGGCACTGGCCGAAAGTGACGCGGCCAATAAAAATCAATCTAGTCTATTTGATATGCTAGAAGCCGTTGATGTACCGCAAGTGGCTGTGCTTGAAGTACCGGAATGGGATGAGCGAGTAAAGCTTGCCGAAGAAAAAAATGCCGTTGGTTTTTATATTTCTGGCCACCCTTTTGATGCGCACGCCAAAGGAATTCGTCAGTTCATTAAATCATCTTTAGAGCGGTTAGAGCCAAGCCGCACTCCGCAAATGATTGCCGGCATTGTTAGCGCCTTGCGGATTAAAAACGGCGACCGAGGCCGCATGGCTTTTGTGACTTTAGATGATGGCAAATCGCGCCGCGATGTCACG
The DNA here is from genome assembly GCF_025352645.1 of Iodobacter sp. Lineage (GTDB taxonomy): Bacteria > Pseudomonadota > Gammaproteobacteria > Burkholderiales > Chitinibacteraceae > Iodobacter. The sequence goes on from NZ_JANXSO010000049.1 coordinate 6,495, forward strand.
GTTTATTCTGAAGTATTTGAAGCCAACCGGAACAAAATCAAAGAAGACACCCTCTTAGTCATCGAGGGTAAGATTTCTGAAGATCGCTTTTCAGGAGGCTTACGCATTATTGCCGATACTATTTATGATATCGCCGAAGCACGCAGCCGCTTTGCACGCAGCATGACACTAGCAATGAAACAAGGCATGGATGCTCAGCGTCTTAAAAGCTTGCTAACATTACATCGCGGCGGCGAATGCCCCGTTGAAGTGGATTACCAAAATACCGATGCGGCATGTATCTTGTCACTGGGTGAAAGCTGGCGAATAACATTGCGCGATGAGTTGCTGGCAGAGTTGAAAAGCTGGCTAGGCAATGAAGGGGTTTCTATTAAGTTTTAAATGTAATTCTAACAACTACTGAAACACCTGATTACAACATGCTTAAAGAAAGCATCTACTTAGAAGCGTGCATAGAACAACAGCTAATAAGCATTGATGCGAGAGCATACACACTTTCAATAGAACAACACTTTTGACAAGGGATACAAATATGGACGAAGAAATTCGCAAGAAAGCCCTCGAATATCACCGCTTTCCTAAACCAGGTAAAATTCAGGTTATGCCAACCAAGGCATTATCTAGCCAACGTGATTTAGCACTGGCCTACTCCCCTGGTGTTGCGGCTGCATGCGATGCCATCGTTGAAGACCCTAGCGAAGCACGCAATCTCACTGCGCGTGGCAATTTAGTTGCGGTCATCACCAATGGCACTGCAGTACTTGGCTTGGGTGATATTGGCCCGTTAGCGAGCAAGCCGGTTATGGAAGGCAAAGGCGTTTTATTTAAAAAATTCGCCGGTATTGATGTTTTTGACATTGAAATTGAAGAAAAAGACCCCGTAAAACTCGTTGAAATCATTGCCTCATTAGAGCCAACTTTCGGCGGGATTAACTTAGAAGACATTAAAGCACCTGAGTGCTTTTATGTGGAAAAAATGCTGCGTGAACGGATGAAAATCCCTGTTTTTCACGATGACCAGCACGGCACCGCCATTATTGTTGGCGCGGCGGTTAAAAACGGCCTACGCTTAATTGGCAAGAAAATTGCAGACGTAAAACTGGTCGCCTCAGGTGCCGGTGCAGCAGCCATTGCTTGTCTCGATTTATTGGTTTCATTGGGTGTAACACGTAGCAATGTGACGGTTTGTGATTCTAAAGGCGTGATTTATGTTGGTCGCGGCCCCTTAGATGAAACCAAGCAGCGCTATGCCCAAACCACCGAAGCCCGCACCTTAAAAGAAGCGCTCGTTGGCGCAGATATTTTCTTGGGTTTATCCGGCGCTGGCCTCGTCACTGGCGACATGATTTTACAAATGTCCGCCACACCGCTGATCTTGGCCTTGGCCAATCCTGACCCAGAAATCACCCCGCCCGATGCACGCGCTGCACGCAGCGATGCCATTGTGTGTACTGGCCGCTCGGATTATCCAAACCAAGTAAACAATGTACTTTGTTTCCCGTTTATCTTCCGTGGCGCGCTTGATGTTGGTGCCACCACTATTAACGAAGAAATGAAGCACGCAGCCGTCAACGCGATTGCGGAACTCGCCCATGCGGAGCAATCGGACGTAGTAGCTGATGCTTACGGCGGCCAAAATCTGAGCTTTGGCCCTGATTATTTGATTCCAAAACCATTCGATCCACGTCTAATTATCAAAATCGCTCCTGCTGTTGCGCGCGCGGCTATGGAGTCTGGCGTGGCAACTCGCCCGATTGAAGATTGGGGCGTGTATATCGAAGAGCTGACGCAGTTTGTTTATAAGTCCAACTTATTTATGCGTCCTGTATTTACCGCAGCGAAAAAAGCCAATAAACGGGTTATTTTCTGCGAAGGCGAAGATGAGCGCGTCTTGCATGCGGTGCAAGAAGTAGTCGATATGGGTGTTTGCCGCCCAATTATCATTGGCCGCCCTGCGATTATCGAAAACCGTATCGAAAAACTCGGTTTACGCATCAAGGCGGGCGTCGATTTTGAGTTGTGCAACCAAGAAGACGATCCACGTTTCCGCGAATACTGGATGCAATATCACTCCATTATGGAGCGTCGCGGTGTTGCTGAAGAATTAGCAAAAGCGGAAGTTCGCCGTAAAACCACGCTCATTGGCGCTTTAATGCTAAAACGTGGCGAAGCAGATGCAATGATTTGTGGTACTTATGGCCAATACCAACGCCATCACTGGTATGTTAGTAATGTGCTTGGCTTACAAAGCGGCGCAAAAGTCACTGCGGCAATGAATGCCCTATTACTGCCTACCGGCAATGTATTCATTACCGATACTTACGTTAATCATGATCCAAATCCAGAAGAGCTTGCTGAAATCACGCTAATGGCGGCGGATACGGTACGTAAATTTGGCATACAGCCTAAGGTGGCGTTATTAAGCCACTCAAACTTTGGCAGCATGGATACGCCTTCGGCGCGTAAGATGCGTGCAACTTTAGCCATTTTACGTGAACGTGCACCCGATCTAGAAGTAGATGGCGAAATGCACGGCGATGCCGCGCTTTCTAGCACCGTGCGCCAACAGGTATTCCCAAATTCAACGCTAAAAGGTGAAGCTAATCTATTGATTATGCCTAATCTGGATTCCGCAAATATCTCTTTCAATTTATTGAAAATGACATGCGGCGATGGCGTGACGATTGGGCCGATGTTAATGGGCTTAGCTGCTCCGGTGCATATCCTTACACCAACGGCATCGGTGCGCCGTATCGTTAATATGGCGGCTTTAGCTGCGGTTGAAGCGGCGGCAAAAGACTAAACAAAGCAAGATGATGTAGGGTGGGTGAGGCATTTTTTGCCTTAGCCACTGCAGCCACGGTGGGTTATGGCCGATTTCACTCAATGCGGCCTAATCCACCCTACACCGCCCCGCATAAAGGAAACACCATGAGCGAATATAACCCAAACGATCCTTTTGCTTTGTTTTCCCAGTTTTTTAAGCCTAACGCAGGGAACCCTTTTTCGCCCCCTATGTCTATCGAAGAGATAGATAAAAAAATTGCAGAATGTCGTACCGTAGAGCAGTGGCTCTCTATGCAAGTAGGCATGTTGCAAATGACCGTCAAAACCTTAGAAATGCAAAAAACGGGAATTACCGCTTTTAAACAAGGACTCGATCCTAAGGAACCATGATTTATTTTCGCTCTGTCCGTAGCCTCAGCCTCGCTGCATTTGCTGCGGGGCTTTTTACTGCCTGCGCAACGCCCGTTCCAACACCCTCCACGCCGCCTGAGCAAACCACGCCTGCGGCGAGCTCTCCTTATCAGCGTAGTGATTGGCAGGCCCTACCCAATTGGCCTGGTGACGATTTAGCCACCAGCTTTGCAACTTGGCAAAAATCTTGTGCCAAACTTAAAAACGAGCCTTGGCTGGGCTTATGCAAAGAGGCCAAAGAGCTCCCCGCCTCTGCCGCGCGTGCTTTTATTGAGTCGCGCTTTATGCCTTATCAATTAAGTAATCCAGATGGCAGTCAAACCGGCCTCATTACGGGCTATTACGAACCGATTTATCCGGGCAGCTTGCAACAGAGCGCTCAAGCACGCTACCCCGTTTACGCACCACCCAAAGACATGATTACGGTAGAGCTGGCTGAGCTGTATCCAGAGCTTAAAGGCAAACGCTTACGTGGCCGCATTGTTGGCAATAAATTACTGCCCTACTACAGCCGCGCTGACATCGTTAAAAAAGAGATTAATGCGCCAGTATTAGCGTGGTTAGAAAGCCCAATGGATGTACAGTTTTTGCAAATCCAAGGCTCCGGCAGAGTACGCCTTGGCGGGGGCAAAGAGCTAAGGCTTGGTTATGCCGATCAAAATGGCCACCCTTACAAACCCGTTGGCCGCTGGTTAGTTGAGCAAGGCGAATTAAAAGCTGCAGATGTATCAATGCAAACCATCAGAAGCTGGGCAGATAGTCACCCCAATCGCGTAGAAAATTTACTGGATAGCAATCCAAGTTATGTGTTTTTCCGCACTCTACCTGCTTCGAATGACGGGCCGATTGGCGCGCAAAATATACCGCTTACGGCTGGTTTTAGCATTGCCGTGGATAAAAACACCATCCCGTTAGGCAGCATGACTTTTATCGCTACCGATAGGCCAGATAATGGCGGGGGAATCCATCGCCTTGTGGCCGCTCAAGATACGGGTGGGGCGATTCGTGGCACGGTGCGGGCTGATTTCTTTTGGGGCACGGGAGATGCTGCGGGGGAATTAGCGGGAAAGATGAAGCAAAATGGGCAGCTTTGGCTCTTATGGCCGAAAGATCACCCCCTGCCTCTGTAAAATTAAATGCCGGTTTTTATGCAATATATTTTGCAGTCATTGACCGGCATTTAATGCGCTAAATAATTAAAAGTGGTAATCAAAACCCAGCATTGCAATCGTTACTTTTGCTTTATTAAAATAATTGCTTTCCAGCTTTATGCCCCAGCTTGTGCCCAGAGCCAAACGTAGTGCTAAGCCTAGATTAGCATCTGTTTCGTCATAATCTGACTGTGCACGCAAAGAACTCTCCATTCTAGTGCGGCCAATACCTAATTTACCCAGCAAATCAAAGCGCTCATTGATCGGTAAAATACCGACTGCATTTACTCCATAATTATAGCTAGGTGTAAATTCTTGATCTGTTGTAAACCGCATCAGGTTGCGAGAAAACCCCAAACCAACCAGTTGCCCTTCAATGGCAAAGTTTCGATTAAACTGATAACCAATTCGTGTGGCAAAGCTAATATCATTGACATCGTTAGTTTCTTTTGCTGCAGAATAATGCGACCAACCTGAATCAACATTAATATATACGCCAGATTTGATATCCGCATTCGAGTAACTTGTTATCAGACATAAAGTTAATGCACAGAGTAAACGCATGCTAGCCCTTAGATGGATTTAGATTTTATACCGAGGGTATATATTAGCAAAAATTACAAATTAAACACAAATACTTTCTAATTTCTTTCTTAAAACAAAAAAATAAGCAGATGCTTTCGTTGTATCTACAGTCATCGCTAAAAAATACCTTTCCTCACTAGCCGTCATGCTTTATATAAATAATGTGGCGTTCAAGGAGACGCTCAAATCGCTATCGAGGGACTTAAGTAGCGGCATGTAGATTCAAGCTTAAGCCGTGTTTTATGCAATAAAATTAAAACAAAAAAACAAACAACAGCATCAAGCTATGCTATAAATATCACAGACACCTTGTCTCTACCTTAGGTGTTTTGCTAGCATAAATTTACGTGAACCTTCTGCTTGCGAAAGCAACAAGGCATCCCAAATTAAGCTCTGACTAAATCTGATGTTTTTTCGGTTTTTTTACCCACTTAGCTATAGAATTGGTGCAATAAATGTAAGAGCCTTATACAATCTGAGCCAATCAATGAAAGCGAATCTCGTAAGGGATGCAATTCATGCAATCCTGATCGGCACACCGACCCAAGGTCTTTAATTTGCCAAGTCTAAATAGCATTTGGCCATTGTGTCGCTTCATTGTAATAAACAGAATTAATATGCATTTTTAGATATACACCTAAGTAACTCATTTTAATAAATGCACTAGCAAGCTGATCGCATGCAATTTTTGCAGCGTTATTTTCAATTTGCCATTTTTACGATATTTGAAGAGAGTAGCCTTGTTTCTCTTTTAATCGAATCATCGATAAGTAACCATTCTTAGAAATGGCCCTTCAAAAGGTATCAAGCAGTTTGAAAGACTTAAATCAAAAAAAACCACTCCCTCATCCTTCGGTTTTATTTTACAGCCCAGATGAGGAGCGACCAGAGCCAGAGGCTTGGCACACCATGCGCCAAACTGATGAATCCGCCTTAGCAAAGAAGCTAGCACGTCAACAATTAAGGCGTGCCGCTTGGGAAAAAATCAGCGTCAAAGCGCGGCAACTTGCAATTGACCCTGATGCTTTATATGAATGGGTAGTAGAAGAAGTGGCCCTTAAAGCGCAAACCACACGATCACCATGGTCTGCATTCTAATAAGTGATCTTAATCAGTACTATTGTCTTCGTCGCCTTGTTGTAGCTGCCACATCCTTGCGTAATTAGCACCTAGCTCCAATAAATCTCGATGGCGGCCTCGCTCAACGATTTGTCCTTGCTCCATAACAAGGATTTCATCAGCTTCGGCGACTGTAGATAAGCGATGGGCAACAATTAAAGTAGTGCGATTGGCAGAGATTTCTTTAAGCTCGGCCTGAATTGCCTTTTCGGTACGAGAATCAAGTGCAGAAGTGGCTTCATCAAAAATTAAAATAGGTGGGTTTTTAAGAATGGTGCGCGCAATTGCAACGCGCTGCTTTTCTCCGCCCGATAATTTTAATCCGCGCTCACCAACCAAAGTATCAAACCCATCTGGTAAGGATTGAATAAACTCGTATATATGTGCAGATTTAGCCGCTTGAATCACTTCATCACGGCTTGCCGTTGGCTGACCATAGGCAATATTATAATAAATACTGTCGTTAAATAGCACCGTATCCTGCGGCACAATCCCAATATGCGCACGCAAGCTCACTTGATTAAGCTCACGCAAATCAACGCCATTAATGCTTATCCCTCCTTGGCTCACATCATAAAAACGATAGAGCAATCGGGATAACGTTGATTTCCCCGCGCCTGAGCTACCTACCACGGCAACTGTTTTCCCTGTCGGGATAACAAAGCTCACATTGTGCAAAATCTGCCGATTAGGCTCATAAGAGAAATCAACATGATCAAAACAAATGGATGCTGATTGCGTATTTAATATTTGTGCGGTTTCAATGTCTTTAACTTCGGCATTTTGGCCCATTAAATTAAACATCTTTTCCATATCGGCCAAAGAATGTTTGATTTCACGATAGACAAAGCCTAAAAAATTAAGCGGCGCATAAAGCTGCAATAAAAAAGCATTGACCAAGACTAAATCACCTAGGGTCATGGTGCCTTTTACTACACCATCCGCGGCCAAGCCCACTAATAATGTGACGCCTAGCGCAATAATAATTGCCTGCCCAGCATTTAAAAATGACAATGAAACTTGGTTTTTAACGGCGGCAGTTTCCCATACTTTAAGGCTGGCATCATAGCGATCTGCCTCCCAGCGCTCATTATTAAAATATTTAACCGTTTCATAATTTAATAGGCTATCTACTGCACGAGTATTGGCTTTTGAATCCATATCATTCATGGTGCGGCGAAAATGCATGCGCCATTCAGTAATGCCAAGGGTAAATACAATATATAAAACAATAGTTCCAAAGGTGATAACTGAAAACCAAACATCATATTTTTTTAATAAAATACCAGCCACTAGCAAAATTTCAACCAGCGTTGGCAAAATATTAAATAAGGTAAAGTTAAGCAAAAAGGAAATCCCTTTTGTGCCACGATCAATATCTCGGCTCATGCCCCCAGTTTGCCGCTCTAAATGAAAGCGCAAACTCAGACGGTGCAAATGCTCAAAGACTTGCATCGCCACTTTGCGAATAGCCCCTTGCGTGACTTTAGCAAACACTGCATCGCGCATTTCGCCAAATACCGAGGCACAGAGCCGTAATGCGCCATAACTAAGCACAAGGCTAAGCGGCAATACCAGTGGCGCATGTTTTGGATCTAGGCCATCCACAATCCCTTTTAAAACCAAGGGAATAGAGACGTTGGCAAATTTAGCCAAAATTAATAGAGATAAAGCCAGAATAACCCGCGTTTTATACTGCCAAAGATAGGGCAAAAGAGTAGATAGCGTCTGCCAATCATTTCGACGAGATTGCGTCATGTGTTTCCAAATAAATGTGGGCGTTGATATGACTCAACGCCCAAGATAAACAAGCAAAGTGGCAAGCCAGCCTTTACTCCCTATTTTACCGCGCATGGCAGAGTGACCCTAGCACGGCTACAGCATGGCCGTTAATGCAATGTGCGTGGCATAGCCAGCACAAACGAGGGGATTTCTGCATCAAACTGATTGCCGTCTGCTGCCTGCATGCGATAATTACCCTGCATTGAGCCTACGGGCGTTGCAATACTGGCGCTACTCATATATTCAAAATGCTGACCTGGCTCTAACACGGGCTGCTCGCCTACTACGCCATCACCTTGCACTTCTTGTATGCGATCCTCCATATCGGTAATCACCCAGTGACGGCTCAATAACTGAGCCGCAGCGGTGCCGGTGTTAGTAATCGTGATGCGGTAGGCAAAGGCATAACGATCTGCCACCTCATCCGATTGCTCTGGAAGGTAAAACGCTTCGGCGTGAACCAACACGCTATAAACAGGAGAATCACTCATTCTTTACAGTTCTTGTGGTCATTGATGAAGAGAATATTACCAAGCTCAAGGCTACAGAGGTAAGGTATCCGTTAAAATGAGTGATATACCCTGAAATGGAGCTGGTTATGACAGATTTTCGTATTGCACCAAGCATTCTTGCCGCTGACTTTGCACGTTTAGGCGAAGAAGTTAAAAATGTGATCGCCGCTGGCGCAGATATGATTCATTTTGATGTAATGGATAATCATTACGTCCCCAATCTTTCAATGGGCCCGATGTTTTGTGAGGCCATTCGCCCCTACACTACCGCCCCCATTGATGTGCATCTTATGGTTAAACCCGTTGATCGCATCATTCCTGATTTTGCCAAGGCGGGCGCAAATATCATCACCTTTCACCCCGAAGCCTCCGAGCATGTTGATCGCTCACTTGGCCTGATTAAAGAACACGGCTGTAAGGCAGGCTTAGTGTTTAATCCTGCAACGCCCCTTCATTATTTAGATTATGTTATGGATAAAATCGACATGATTTTATTAATGTCCGTCAATCCAGGCTATGGCGGGCAAAGTTTTATCCCAGGCGTTTTAGCCAAGGCTAAAGCAGCACGTGCACGGATTGATGCCTACACGGCACAAACAGGGCGTGAGATTTGGCTAGAAATCGATGGCGGTGTAAACACGGCCAATATTGCTGAAATTGCGGCTGCAGGTGTAGATACATTTGTGGCAGGCTCCGCCATTTTTGGCAAGCCCGATTACAAAGCGGTTATCGATCAAATGCGTGCCGAGCTGGCTAAGTAATGCAATTACTCCATAACCCACGCTGCTCTAAAAGCCGAGAAGTCCTTGCTGCACTGACGGCCAAAGACTTACAGCCAGAAATCATTGACTACCTTAAGCAGCCGCTTGATGAAGCGCAGATTCGCCAGTTATTAAATCAGCTAGGTATCAGCGCATTGGCTTTGGTTCGCAGCAAAGAAACCCTGTGGCAAGAGCAGTACGCCGAACAGGCGCTAGACGAAGCCGCAATCATTGCGGTATTGGCCAAGCATCCCAAGCTGATTGAGCGCCCTATTCTTATCTATCAAGGCCGTGCTGCAATTGGCCGGCCATTAGAAAATATTTTTACCCTATTGGACACACCCGTATGAGTATCAGAGCCTTTGCTTTTGATTTAGATGGCACCTTAGCCGATTCGATCCCCGATCTTGCCCACGCTGCCAACGCCGCCCGTAGCGATGCTGGCCTTGCAACGCTGGATGTAGCGTTAATTGAGAGTTTTGTGGGTGACGGCACGGAAAGCCTTGTCGCCCGCGCCATGACTGCAGATATGGCCGCCAATTTCACGGGCAGCCAAGCCCAAAAAGAAGCGCTTGCTCGTTTTGATCTGCATTATCAAGCAGGGCTAACGCTTAAAACCAAGCTCTATCCTGGCGTTGCCAATACCTTGAACGAATTGCACGATTGCGGCTATCGTCTGGCTATTATCACCAACAAGCCTGAGCGCTTTACGCTACCTTTATTAAAAGAGCTGGGCATTGATCAGGTATTTGAAGTCATCGTCAGTGGTGATTCATTAGCAAGCCGCAAGCCAAATGCCGAGCCTTTACTGCACGTCATGCAAAAAATGGGCGTAAGCGCTGCTGAGCTATTAATGGTGGGCGATTCTAAAAACGATATTCTGGCGGCACGCGCAGCCGGATGTAAGGTGGCGTTTGTCAGCTATGGCTACGGTGTGAGCGCCAATATGCCTGAAGCAGACGTCACAATCGGCCGTTTTGATGAGTTAATGACTTGGTTAGAAGCACAAGATTAATTTTTTTTTAATATCGTATGCAACACCCAAGAAAAAACCCGCCAATGGCGGGTTTTTCAGTGCAAGTTAAATTCGCCGATATTCAACGTAGGCAAATTCAATGCCTTTAGCGCTTAACTGAGGCTGCCTCGATACTTCTTTCCATTCTGCTTTATTAAACTCAGGAAAATAAGCATCTCCAACAGGGCTTAATGCCACCTCTGTTAAATAAAGCACATTGGCCAAAGCTAAAGCGCGGGTATAGATTTCGCCCCCACCAATAACAAACAGTTTTTCATGCCCCTCTGCGGCGACCAAAGCGTCTTCAATGCTGACATAAGCCGTTGCCCCAGCCGCTTGCCACTCTGGGCTTCGTGTCAGCACCCAATGTGGGCGTCCTGGCAAAAGCCCAGGTAAAGACTCAAATGTCTTACGCCCCATCAGCATGGGCGAGCCCATCGTCAGCGCTTTAAAGTTTTTTAGATCTTCAGGCAAAGACCAAGGCAGCCGGTTTTCTATCCCAATAACACCGTTTTGCGCAACTGCAGCAATAATTGCAATATCCATCTTTCTTCCTTATTCCATCTTCATTTCAAAAGCAGGCAAGAAAGCGGCCTTGCTTGCCGATCCGTGCTAGCCAGAATACTTTTGAAATCAAACCGCGATTGGGGCTTTAATAGCCGGATAAGGGTCGTAAGCTTCCAAGGTAAAATCTTCAAGTTCAAAATCAAAAATATCTTTTTTCGCTGGGTTGAGCTTCATAAGGGGCAAAGCACGGGGCGAGCGGGAAAGCTGCTCTTTGACTTGATCAAAGTGATTGCTATAGATGTGGCAATCGCCACCTGTCCAAACAAAATCCCCCACTTGCAGATCACACGTTTGCGCCAACATCATCACCAGCATGGCGTAAGAAGCAATATTAAATGGCACACCCAAGAAAATATCGGCGCTACGCTGATAGAGCTGGCACGATAGCTTGCCGCGCTGATCCGCGTCCCCAGCTTGCGCAGGCGCTACGTAAAATTGAAAGAAAGCATGGCAAGGTGGCAGAGCCATTTTATCCAGCTCACCCACATTCCATGCCGACACAATAATTCGGCGGGAATCTGGATTGGTTTTTAACTGCTGCACAACTTCGCTTATTTGATCGATATGACGACCATCAGCGGTTGGCCAACTACGCCACTGCGAACCATAAATGGGGCCCAATTCGCCATCGGCAGCCGCCCATTCGTTCCAGATTTTTACGCCGCGCTCTTGCAACCAATTCACATTGGTTTCACCACGTAAAAACCACAGCAATTCGTAAGTAATCGATTTTAAATGTGTTTTTTTAGTGGTAACGAGAGGGAAACCATCGGCTAAATTAAAGCGCATTTGATAGCCAAATACACTCACCGTACCGGTACCCGTACGGTCTTCTTTCCTGACTCCGTGGTCTAAAACATGCTGTAGCAGGTCAAGATATTGACGCATAAAAAGGGTCCATAGTGAATTCGTTAGGGCCGAAGTTTATCAGAGCCTAGACTGAAGTTCGACTACGAAAGTCGCACCGCTGCCAAACTGACTCTGGCAATAAACACGGCCCTGCATGGCTTCTACCAAGCGCTTCACAATAGATAAGCCCAGCCCCGTGGTGTGCTCGCCCCCAGTTGGCAATGCAGAAAGACGGCTAAACTTTAAAAACAGCTTAGATATTTCATGCGGAGCAACGCCTGGGCCTTGATCCACAACGCAAATCCGCAATACCTCCCCATCTAGCGCGCTATTTAAATGAATCACACTCCCCTGCGGCGAATATTTAGACGCATTAGACAGCAAATTATCTAACACTTGCCACAGCGCTTGCCGATCAGCCCATATAGGATGATTGCACGTCACCAATAAGCAAACCTGTTGCTTAATCGCAAGGCGCTCTTCCCAGCTTGATAACAACTCTAGCAACAAAGCATTTAAACAAAGCGATTCCATATAAATTTGTACAGAACCACTTTCTAATGCTTCGTGATCTAATAAATTACTTAAAATACCCTGAGTTCTATCGGCAAGTAAGCCAATTCCCGCCAACCTATCTAATACCCGCTCCCTAGGCCATTCATCCAAACGAATAGCAATTAAATGAGCCATTCCTTGAATGCTTGCTATAGGATTTTTTAGATCATGAGCTGCAATAGCGAGTAATTCATTTTTTTCTTTATTTAAATGGACCAGCGAATCATTCAAGACTTCTAATTGCTCATTGCGGCTGGCTAATTCACCAGTGCGCACATCAACTAATTTTTCTAAGTGTTGGCGATGTAATTGCACTGTTCTAGACATATCATCAAAATTGCGCGCTAAATCACCCAATTCATCAGTGCGCTCAATATCAAGTTGATCACTAGATGCACCAGTAGCCAGTGCATTAATGGCTTTATTAAGCCGACTCAAAGGCTTGGCCACCTCTTTCTTTAACACCCAAGTCATTAAAAACAACTCAACCACTAAAGCCAACATGCCTAACAATAGAACGATACTGGTGGTTTTAGCGGCTTTTTCTTGCAAAAGCTTTTTAGGGTATACCGTAACAAATAGCCAATTAGCCCCTTCAATAGGTGCAACACCCAGCCAATTTAAACCATCAGGTGTTTCTACAAAACGGCGATCTCGACCAGCACTTAGAGTCGCTTCATATATCCCTTTTAACACAGGGTCTTGCTGAACTTTATAATGCCCTTGGCTGGCTTTTATTTTATCCATCTTATCTGGATGAGCAATCAATTCGCCACTGCGGGTCATCGTAATGTTATAAGTACCAGGGATGCTTGTTTTATTATTACGCTCTATTAATTGATCTAATAAAACATCTTGCCCTATTCCACCAATATATTTCCCCAAATAATCAAGCGGCGTAACCACCGAAACCATCCAGCGTAATGCTTGGCGATCAAAATATATACTGGTCCAAAACGTTTTTCGCTCAACGTTTTTAATCGGCGTTGCGCCTAATTCAACTTCAAGATCCGCAGCAAAATCTGCAACGGATCCATTGCGTGCATAGTTTAAATCCGGCAAATACATCAAACTGCAATCTGACACATTAAAATCAATAAAGGTATCGTAATAACGGTTACGAAAAGCAGGACCATATTGTGACAATATATCGTAGCCCAATAAAACTTGGCGCATAAACGTGGGCGTTTGTGGAGTATTGGGCAAGATTGCAATGGTTGCTTTGCGCTCAAAATCATCTTTTTGCACCCGAACGCGCCACATTCGATCTTTGTCTTGTGCAATTAGGGAATAAAATGCAGGGGCGGGATCAGTTTCGTCAAGTAACACATAGCGGCGCAAAAATTCATCGCGCACAATCTTAGTATTTGCTTCTGCCTGTACAAATAACTCACTTTCTAATTGGCTACGAGCAGATATATATTGCGCTAAATTGGCGAGCGCTTCTTCTTGGAAGTTAACATAACTGCAGTAATAGCTTAATGCCGAAAGCAGTGCGCCAGCGAGCACAATACGCATTGCCATATTGCGCAAAACGCGGCGAAAAAGACTATTACGGGGAGGCTGTAAGGTATCCATGGGGAGAAGATACCGCAAGCAAATGGAATGTGCAAAGTACCATTTAAGAAAAAATCAGGAAAAACACCTAGAAGCTAGGCATCTCGGTGTCTAGTGCCTGATAGATCACGTCAGTAATCTCTAGTTCTTCGATTCCGGCTGGAGTACGCAAGAGCACGACATCGCCTTCACGGGCCTTAATCAACGCCCTAGCAACGGGGGACGTCCAGCTAATATAGTGGCGCTTCATATCAGTTTCATCTACACCCACAATCGCCACCGTTTCGCTTCGGCCATCTTCTCTTAAATAGCTCACCGTAGCGCTAAAAAAGATCTGATCTGTGGCTTCGCGCAGCTCTGGGTCAATGACTTCGGCTAATTCGAGACGTTTGGTTAAAAAACGAATGCGTCGGTCAATTTCACGCAATCGTCTTTTACCATAGATATAGTCACCGTTTTCTGAGCGATCACCATTAGAGGCGGCCCAGTTGATCAGTAGCGTTAATTCGGGGCGCTCTTTTTGCACCAGCTGGGCAAATTCTGCCTTCATTTTACGCCAGCCACCGGGGGTCATATAATTTTTGCTGCCAGCGGGCACGCGTAGCTCGCTAGGCAGCTCATCATCATCGGTTTCGGTTTCCCGAATAAACGCTTTACTCATCGAGGCTTACTCGTCAGCTTGGCGGCCGTTGATTTTCAGGCCAGCCCAACGCATTACGCCTAAGATTTCTAACTCGGTTAGTTCGTGGAAATGACCACGGCGTAAGCGACCTGGCAGAGTCATTGCACCAAAGCGTACGCGAATCAAACGGCTTACAATCAAACCAAAATGCTCGAACATCCGGCGCACTTCACGATTACGGCCCTCTTTAAGCACCACGTGATACCAGTGATTAAAGCCCTCACCACCACGGCGCTGTAGGCTAGCAAAGTGGGCGGTGCCGTCTTCTAACTCGATACCCTTAAGCATTTCATTGATTTGCTCTTGTGTCAGCTCACCAAATACACGTACTGCGTACTCACGCTCTACTTCAAAGCTAGGGTGCATCATGCGGTTAGCCAGCTCACCCGATGTGGTAAACAGCAGCAGACCGCTGGTGTTGTAATCCAAACGGCCAACAGCAACCCATTTGCTGGATTTTAAACGTGGCAGACGATCAAACACTGTAACACGGCCTTCTGGGTCATCACGGCTCACCAACTCGCCTTCTTGCTTGTGATACATCACGATACGCGGCAAGCGATCCGGCCATTTCAATACAACTTTCTTACCATCAAAGCGAACATCGTCACCTAGGCTAACCTTACTACCCAAGGCGGCAATTTTACCATTTACCGATACCTTACCTGCCGCAATGGCGTCTTCCATGGCGCGACGTGAGCCATAGCCTGTAAAGGCCAGTGCTTTTTGCAGACGCTCGGCAGGGATTTCTGTAGTAGCCACGCGGCGTTCACGTAATTCTTTTTGCATTTGCAGCTCTTTAACCGAGCCTTGGCGCAATTGCATACGACGAGCACGGCTCACCGTTTTGTATTTGATTTTGCGTGTTTCGTCCCCAACACCAATAGCCGCATTAGCCGCAGCAACGGCCTTATACGCCTCAAAAGTTGGGCGTTCAGCCTTACCGCCTTGTGGGTTAGGCTTAGAGCGTGGTGTGCGTAGCCCTCTGGACTCATAAGCCGATGCAGGCAACTCAGCACCACGGCCACTTCGGCCGCCACGTGTTTGTTGCGCTGATGCTGGAGCAGCTGCAGGGCGGCCACGGCCTTGCGCTGGCGATGTAGCAGGAGCGCCAACCGTTACATTACGGCCTCGGCTAGGCGCTGGCGTGCTGGTGGCTGAGGCGTTACGGCCACGACCAGCAACGGGCGTACTCGTGACTGGCTCATTACGGCCACGGCCAGCGGCAGGCTTTGCACTAGTCACAGCGGCTTTGCCAAAGGCGGGATTTCGGGTTGAGTATTCGTCACCGGCGGGTTTGCCACCCGTACGCTTACCCACACCTGCGGCCTGCGCGGTGCGCTCGCTGGCCTTACGCTCTGCAATAGCCGGCTGGGGGCGACGTGATCGGGTGGTTTTCATGTGCGTTTCTTTCCAAAAAAACAGAGGATTATAACCTGAATATGCGCTTTAGACGATATTCATCCCTCAGAATAAAAACGCCGCCGATAAATACTCGGCGGCGGCAAGCTTCTTAACAGCAGGCTATTGACGTTTATTTCATCATTGTGAATGAAGCAAATATTAACGGCACTGCAGTCCTACAGCATCGAAAAAAAAGCAACGCAGCCCAAACTAGTTAGACCCAAGTTGAAAACCTGATTTTCCAAGCTTTGCCCTTCACTTAATTGAGTGCTGCGCAAAATTTCATGCATCACTTCAACTTCTTTATACCATTTCAAGATGCGGGTGTTATCGTTTAAAAAAACTTCAATTTCAGATTTTAGCGCATGTTCACCAATGACATGCAAGGCCCCTACATCATCCCCTCTTAGCTGCAAAGCAGGAGGAATGGTGACGCCTATCAAGGCTAATTGGCTTTGTAAATCCAAACCGAATCTTTTTAATTCAGCCGATGCTTTAGCGTTTAACTCTGTTAAAGAAAAACCCTCGTTAGGTGCTCCATCCGATAAAAAAGACGCAATCTCCAGCAAAGTACTGCCCTGATTATCCCGCCCCGCCACTGTAAGATCAGACACCGTATTCACAGCCACTCCCTCTTAGGAAAAGCACATTTGCTTATGGATTCATACTAGCAAACAGCCTTACATTCTAACTGGTAAAATTTACATTCTTACGAATTTTTTGCGACAAACTTAAAAAACAAAGCATTTAATGCCACTCGCTACCGATAAATACGGTTTGGAGCAGCATAAACACAGATATAAAGTAAGGTAATTCAATTATAGGAAGCTATATGCAAAAGCCAAATTATTTTGCGCATGATTCTCACTACAACATCAAACACTACTATTGCGTTTTAAGTTGCCGCAAACAACGCAGCAGTGAATTCACCCTAAAGCATGGCACAAAGGCGGTATAACAAATCATGCGCCTCACGCGGGTTTAATGCATCCGGATCAACGCTCGCCAATACATCCAGCAAAGGATGCGGATCAGGCTCGATCTGTGCCACCGCTGCAGTTGCAAACAAATCACCCTGCATGCCGCCCTGTACGCTGTTGGATTCTAGCTCGAGGAGTTTTTTTCTTGCTGCTCTAACCACGTCCTTGGGCACCCCCGCCAACTGTGCCACGGCCACACCATAACTTTGCGAAGCGGGGCCCTCCTGTACGGCGTGCAAAAACACAATCTTATCTTTGTGCTCAACCGCATCTAAATGCACATTAGCCACTACTGGATAATCTTGCGCTAAGCGCGTTAGCTCAAAGTAATGCGTGGCAAATAGCGTGTAAGCACGGTTTTTCTCGATTAAAGCCTTCGCAATTGACCAAGCCAAGGCCAAGCCATCAAAGGTGGACGTACCCCTGCCCACTTCATCCATCAATACTAAGGAGTGCTCCGAAGCATTGTTTAAAATATTGGCGGTTTCGGTCATTTCCACCATAAAGGTTGAGCGTCCACCCGCCAAATCATCTGAAGCACCGATACGGGTAAAGATACGATCCAGCTTTCCGATCACCGCGCTTTGGGCCGGAACAAAACTCCCTACGTGGGCTAGCAGCACAATCAGGGCCACTTGGCGCATATAAGTGGATTTACCGCCCATATTTGGCCCCGTAATCAGCAGTAATTTGCGCACCACGGAAAAATCAACATCATTAGGGATGAAATCATCAATCTGCGCCTCAACCACCGGATGGCGGCCCGCCTCAATATGCAAGACCTGCCCATCTACAAATTGCGGTGCAATATAATTGCCGCGCTCGGCCGTATCGCTCAGGCTGGCCAACACATCCACTGTCGCCAAGCCTTGCGCGGCTAAGCGCAAAGCGCCCAGATAAGGCTGCAGGCGTTGCAGTAGATCTTCGTACAGGGATTTTTCTAAGGCCAAAGAACGCTCTTGCGCACTCAGGGCTTTATCTTCAAATAGCTTGAGCTCTGGCGTGATATAGCGCTCGGCATTTTTCATGGTTTGGCGACGGCGGTAATCATCCGGCACCGCGCCTGCGTAAGAATTAGTGATTTCAATAAAGTAACCCGCCACGCGGTTGTACTCTACCTTTAGCGTTGGGATGCCCGTGCGCTCACGCTCACGCGCCTCTAGTGCCAATAAGAATTCCCCGCCATGCGTTTGAATGGCGCGTAATTCATCGAGTTCGGCGCTATAGCCATCGGCAATCACCCCCCCTTCTCGCAGCACCACAGATGGCTCGGTCTTGATGCTGGCGCTGAGCAATTCAAGGATCTGAGCGTCTGGGGTGAGCGCCTTAGCCAGTGCCGCAAAAAAATCATCTTCTGGTAATACCTGCAGTAAGGCTGGCAAGCCCGCCAAGCTATCTCGCAAGCTAGATAAATCACGCGGCCTTGCACTGGCTAAGGCGATGCGCGCGGTAATGCGCTCTACATCGCTGATGCAATCAAGCGCAGCGTGGATAGATGTAAACAGCCCCGTCGCTAACAAGGCAGCAATGGCGTTTTGGCGCTGTAAAATTTTGCCCTGTGAGCGCAGTGGATGATGCAGCCAGTGGCGCAGCAAACGTGATCCCATGCCCGTTGCGCAGTGATCTAGCAAAGAAAATAGAGTTGGAGAGGTTTCACCTCGAATCGTTTCGGTGATTTCTAAATTACGCCGCGTTGCCGCGTCCAGCTCAATATATTGGCTTTGCGATTCACAACGCAGCCCAGCCAATACCGGCAATGCGCCACCTTGCGTACTACGCACGTACTCAAGCAAGGCACCGGCGGGGCCTAGCGCCAACATACCGTCTACCACACCAAAGCCAGATAAATCATGGGTTTCAAAATGGCGAGTTAAATTGCGTAGCGCACTGGCGGCCTCAAACTGCCAAGGCGGCAGTTTTCTGATGACGGCAGAGCCATTTTGAAAGTGCTCAAACATCGCCAACCCTGCATCATCACTAACCAGAATCTCTGCGGGGCGTAAGCGCTCTATCTCTGATGCTAACTTTTCTGGTGTGCTATCCATCAGAGCAAAATCACCGGACGCCAGCGACAGCCAAGCCATACCCATCTTGCCGCGCACAAAATTCAGCGCCAGCAAGCGATTCTCTACCTTTACATCCATTAAGGCCGTATCGGTCAGCGTGCCAGGGGTGACGATGCGCATAACCTTACGATCAACCGGCCCTTTCCCTGTTACCTCACCAATCTGCTCACAAATCGCTACCGATTCGCCCATTTTGACAAGACGGGCCAGATATTGCTCGGCAGCATGATAAGGCACACCCGCCATCCGAATCGGCTCACCGCCCGTTGAGCCGCGAGTGGTCAGCGTAATATCCAGCAGCTTTGCCGCGCGTATTGCATCGTCAAAAAACAACTCATAGAAATCACCCATACGATAAAACAGCAGTTTATCGGGGTGATCGCTCTTTAAACGCAGGTATTGCTGCATAAATGGCGTGTGAGTTGGCTTGGCGCTTTTAGCCTCACTCTTTTTATTAGAAATTTCCGCCATTTTTTACTCCTTAACCATTAATTTATTTTTATTAAAACCAAAGCGAATCTGTAGAGGGGGTTAGGCCAATCAAGGCACTCAATATTAGTGCGACTATATCTTGGCCGTCAGCCATCATAACGCCATGGTGGCTGACGGCCGAAAACGATCACATTTTAGATCAGCTTCAAGCTTGGCCTAAGCCACCCTACAACATATAAAAAAAGCGCCATCGAAGATGACGCTTTTTCAAGAGGCGAGCCACACAGAAATATTATGCGCTTGTGTCCTTAGCTTGCCTCTGTACCCACAGGCTTTTGAATGCCTTTCAAAGCAAAACTTAAGCGTTATGCTGACGAATCACCGACAACATTTGGCCAAATACGCGGGGGGTACCGCAAAGGATATCGCCAGATTGCAAGAAGCCTTCTTCGCCATTCAAGTCAGTCACTAAACCACCCGCTTCTTGTACCAAGAGCGAGCCAGCAGCGATATCAACGGTTTTAAGATCAAATTCAAAGAAGCCATCGTAACGGCCGCATGCTACATAAGCCAGATCCAAGGCTGCAGCACCTGGGCGACGTAGGCCAGCGGATTTTTGTGTCATATCGCGGAAAATATTGATGTAGTTTTCTAGATTATCAAAGCGGGTGTATGGAAAACCCGTTGCGATCAAGCCTTCAGATAATTCACGTACTTTTGATACGCGGATACGGCGATCATTCAGATAAGCACCAACACCGCGGGTTGCCGTGAATAAATCATTGCGGCAAGGATCGTAAACCACGGCCTGGGTGATCACGCCCTTATGCTCTAGCGCAATGGATACTGCGTACTGAGGAACGCCATGCAAGAAGTTTGTAGTACCATCCAATGGATCAATAATCCATGTGTATTCTGATTCGCCGCGGCGACCTGATTCTTCGGCCAAGATGGCGTGCGTTGGGTACGCTTCGAGAATGGTATCGATAATGGCTTGCTCTGCCGCACGGTCTACTTCAGACACAAAATCATTTTGGCCTTTTTTTTCTACCGTAAGGTGATCCAAATTACTAGATGCACGTTGGATAATTGAAGCGGCGCGGCGCGCGGCGCGCACAGCGGTATTGAGCATTGGATGCATGGCTATTCCTGAATAAAAGTAAAAGATCAATGAGGGTGGCAGCAAAAAAAGAAGCGTAAGGCCCAAGCGCGGTATAATTCGGCCAAAGCAACACTGCAGTCCCCGCAGCTACCCGATATAAGATTGGCCGCTATTCTACCTGTGCTATTAAAATGAATAAACATAATGAATACAATTCCTGCAAGTAATTCTGCCCTTAGCTGCCTTTCGCGCATCCGAGTGGTGCTTTCGCATACCTCACACCCAGGCAATATTGGCTCCACAGCCCGCGCCATGAAAACCATGGGAATCAGCCAGCTATACCTGATCAACCCTAAGGAATTCCCATCAGAAACCGCCACCGCCTTAGCCAGCAATGCCGATGATGTACTTAATACCGCCATTGTAGTCAGCAGCATGGAAGAAGCCTTGGTTGGCACCACTTTGCAAATTGCCCTCACCGCCCGCCGCAGAGAGCTTGCGCATCCATTACAAACCCCTAGGCAGCTTGCGCCAGAAATTATCCAGAGTATTCAAGCGGGCCACGATATTGCACTGGTGTTTGGTACCGAGATGTCGGGCTTAACCATTGATGAAGTCTTGCTGTGTAACCGCATGGCAACGATTCCCACCAATCCAGATTACTCCAGCCTGAATTTGGCCCAAGCCGTGCAAGTGTTCGCTTATGAGATACACGCCACCTTGCTCGACGATGTATCCCACCTCGCTGAAGAGCGAGACAGTGCTACGCATGATGCGCTTGAGCATTTCTTTACCCATCTAGAAGAAACACTGACCACCATCGGCTTTTTAAAGCCAGACGCACCTAAGCGCCTGATGCCCAGAATGCGCCGCATGTTTACCCGCGCCAACCTAGAACGCGAAGAAGTTGATATCTTGCGTGGCTGGTTGCGCGCCACCACCACGATTGAGCGCTGGTTGAAGCCGCCGAAATAAGTTTGGTTATTAGTTACCGCTTTAATAAAAAACGGCTTTGAACTTGGATAGTTCAAAGCCGTTTTTTATTCTTTTCACTCATCAATTAACTCACCCCAATACCACACATCAGCTTACGTAAAATACGGATTTTCGTAAGAAATATCGGTGGCTACCCTGACAAAGCATAACGATCAAGCAGGCGACAGTCACAATGTTAAAACTAGCAGCTTTCCTTGCCTTAACCCTTCGGCACCAGTAACACGCAATTTGGTACCACTTACACTAATTGCTACTAGCCCCGCCCAACCATAGAAGGATTACATACCATGACAACTAAAATTAAATATTTAAGACTTGACGCAAACGCTATCAAGGCAAGATTCATCCAAGGAGAAGGCTCAGATATTATTAACTGGCTTACATCGCCTCAAACAAAAAACGAACTCGGCCTGCACTTTACGATACATGAAGATGATGACGTGACATTTACAAAAAACGCTGACAAGATACTCAGCGAGTATAATTCGCTTAAAAAAAGTAATTATTTTGAAATCACAAAGGAACAAATTAAAAATACACATATAAGCGATACACAGTCTTATGGCTTAGATCGCCCATTTCTCGTTTCATCAAACAGTTCATCAAACAGTTCATCAAACAGACCTTATATCAACCCAGTAACAATGGGGCAGAAGGAAATTACAGAGTTCCTTCAAAAGCTGTAAGTACACGCCGCAATGGCATGCGTTGACATTAAGCTACTAAGCTAGGTCACTCTATAATAAGCCACCGGCCTAGCCGCATCTGTACACCACTCGCTCCAAGAACCGGCATAGAGCCTCGCCCCACTTAATCCCGCCACTTCCAGCGCCAGTAAATTATGGCAGGCCGTTACGCCTGAGCCGCATTGTTGCACGGTATGGCTTGCATCCACTCCCGCGAGTAGCAACTGCCATTCGGTCTTAAGCACTGCAGCAGATTTAAAGCGGCCGTCTTCCTGCAAGTTATCTTGAAAAAAACGATTAATCGCGCCGGGGATATGCCCTCCCACAGGATCGAGCGTTTCGCCCTCCCCTTTAAAACGAGAAGGAGAACGAGCGTCCACCACGGTGAATAGCGGCAGTTTGATATTTGCCAGCACCTCTTCCACACCCACCATCAGCTCGGGGCGTAGCTCAGCAACAAATTTGGCAGCCTCTGGTTTTGGCAAGTATTTGTCCCATTCACCCTGCCATGCCGCCATTCCGCCATCTAAGACCTGCACCTGGTCGTGCCCCAGCCAACGCAGCAGCCACCATAATCTAGCGGCATACATTCCACCCTGCGCATCGTAAGCCACAATGTTACGGAAACGACTCGCACCAAGGCTTGCCAGTTTATCTGCCAGAACTTGCGGATCAGGCAAAGGGTGGCGGCCATTCTTGCCGGTTTTATGCCCAGAAAGATCATCATCCATATGCAGGAAATACGCGCCAGGCAAATGCCCCTCTGCATAGGCCGAGCGCCCCGCCTGCGGATTGCTCAAATCATGGCGACAATCAATCAGCAGCACATCGGCCAATTGTTCTTGTAATTGCGAAGCAGAAATAAGCGGGGACATCAGCAATCCTTGGGGTATTAATCAAAAAACAGGCCCGTACGGATACGGGCCTGCAAGGAAGAAACGTAAAACTTAGGTCTTAGGCAGTGTGACGCCACTTTGGCCTTGATACTTACCACCGCGATCACGGTAGGATGTTTCGCAGACATCATCCGCATCGGCCTCAAAGAACAAGACCTGCGCTACGCCTTCGTTGGCGTAAATTTTGGCAGGGAGCGGCGTGGTGTTAGAAAACTCCAGCGTCACATAGCCTTCCCACTCTGGCTCAAACGGCGTGACATTCACAATAATGCCGCAACGTGCGTAAGTGGATTTACCCAGACACACTGTTAAAGCGTTACGCGGAATGCGGAAATATTCCACGGTACGCGCTAAGGCGAAAGAATTTGGCGGAATAATACAATATCCCTTACCAGAAACATTCACAAAGCTGCCTTCATCAAAGTTTTTTGGATCAACAATCGTCGAGTTAATATTGGTAAAAACTTTGAATTCATCGGCGCAGCGAATATCGTAGCCATAGCTAGAAGTACCATAAGAAACAATACGTTCGCCGTTCACTTCTTTTACTTGCCCAGGCACAAATGGCTCGATCATGCCGTGCTCGCTTGCCATACGGCGAATCCACTTGTCAGATTTGATACTCATTGCTGTCACATCCTTATCACAATATTTGCCCTTATTGTAGCTGCCAAGCACCTATTAACGCATCTATAATCATTGCAACATGGAGATTCTTTGATGCAGACTCAAATATCGCAATGCCCAGAATTAAACTTACTCGCCACCAGTGAAAGCAAATTTGATACCGCAGCACTCAAAGGCCAAGCCTTTGTGCTGTATTTCTACCCCAAGGACAGCACCCCTGGCTGCACCACCGAAGGCGGAGATTTTCGCGATCACTTTGAGCAATTCCTAGCCGCAAACTGCCAAGTATTTGGCATCTCGCGCGACAGCATTAAAAGCCACGAAAACTTCAAAGCCAAACAAAGCTACCCATTTGAGCTGGTTTCTGACCCAGAAGAGACAGCTTGCCTTGCTTTTGATGTCATGAAGCAAAAGAAGATGTATGGTAAAGATGTAAGGGGAATTGAGCGCAGCACCTTTGTGATTAACGCAGAAGGTGCCATCGTAAAAGAATGGCGCGGCGTCAAAGTGCTAGGTCATGTTGTAGAAGTACTGACATTTGTAAAAACGCTGTAAACAACGCATGGCGGCTTAGACAACATCTCGTCTAAGCCTACAGACATCAAGTTAAGCCCAAAATAGCACGCATACTAAGCGGCACCCAATTATGACAAAAGCTTAAACCAGCATCTGCAATGTCTTACCTAAGCTGCCCTACAAACCTCAACAAGGAGCACCTACGCAGCCACTTAAAAATCAACATTCCCTTTCCAGAAACGCAGCCCTTTGATCTATGGAGTTCACCATGGCAACCCGCAAGCGCAAAGCACCGAGCATTACCAAGCTCTTCGTTCTGGATACCAATGTTTTAATGCACGATCCCACCTCTTTATATCGCTTTGAGGAACACGATCTTTTCTTGCCGATGATGACGCTAGAAGAGCTCGACAACAATAAAAAGGGCACTTCTGAAGTTGCCCGCAACGCTCGCCAAGCCAGTCGCTTTTTAGAAGAGCTGATTTCCGGCAAAGAGCTAGATCTACACAGCGGCGTATCCCTTGACACCGCCAGCAAGGGCCAAGCCGTCGGTCGGCTATTTATGCAAACCGAAGCCATCACTAGCGTGCTGCCCGCCCAACTCCCTATGGGCAAAGCCGACAATCAAATTCTAGGTGTTGTTCATCACCTGCAACAAATGCACACCCAACGCCAAGTGATTTTGGTTTCCAAAGACATCAATATGCGCATCAAGGCGCGCGCGATGGGATTGGCCGCTGAAGATTACTTTAACGATAAAGTATTAGAAGACACCGACCTGCTCTACACCGGCATGCGCGAAATCAACCAAAAGTTTTGGGAGCGTAATGGTAAAGACTTGCAAAGCTGGCAAGAAGGTGGACGTAGCTACTGGCGCATCAAAGGCCCAGACTGTGTGGATCTGCACGTTAATCAACTGCTCTTTCAAGCCGACGACACCCCGCTATCGGCCCGCGTGGTGAGCGTGGAAGGCAAATCGGCGCTGATCGAAAGCTTAAAAGATTATAGCCACCACAAAAACGCCATTTGGGGCATTGTGGCTAGAAACCGCGAGCAAAATTTTGCGCTTAATCTGCTGATGAATCCCGACGTCGATTTTGTCTCCTTACTTGGGCAAGCGGGCACGGGCAAAACACTACTGACTTTGGCAGCCAGCCTTGCGCAAACGCTGGAATCTAAAATCTACAGCGAAATCATCATGACCCGCGTCACGGTTCCGGTTGGGGAGGACATCGGCTTTCTGCCCGGCACGGAAGAAGAAAAAATGATGCCGTGGATGGGCGCACTAGAAGACAACCTTGATGTGCTCAACCAATCTGATGCCGAAGCAGGCGATTGGGGCCGCGCCGCTACGCGGGATTTGATTCGCTCACGCATTAAGGTGAAATCACTCAACTTTATGCGTGGCCGCACTTTCCTCAAAAAATTCTTAATTATCGACGAGGCGCAAAACTTAACCCCCAAGCAAATGAAAACCCTCATCACCCGCGCCGGCCCCGGCACCAAGGTGGTGTGCTTGGGTAATATCAGCCAGATCGACACGCCCTACCTTACAGAAGGCAGCTCTGGCCTGACCTATGTGGTGGATCGCTTTAAGATGTGGGAGCACTCAGGGCACATCACCCTGACACGGGGCGAGAGATCCAGATTGGCAGATTACGCAGCGGAAGCTTTATAAACCTCAAAGGCCAGCATTTGCTGGCCTTTTTACTATATTTATATCGTCATTAAACCCGCTATCGCCACAAGGAGACTTTCATGAAATTGCATTACAATATTGCATCACCTTATTCTCAAAAGGTATTAATCGCTTTTTATGAGAAAGGCATCGAATTTACTCCCACTATTATAGACTTATCTAATAAAGAGGAACATTTAGCCTATAAAAAGCTATATCCGCTTGGAAAAATACCCCTCCTTACTGGTGACAACGAGTTATTTGTGCCGGAATCCGGCATTATTATTGAATACCTAGAAAACGAATTCTCAGGGCAAGGCACTCAGCTTATTCCTAGAGAAAAAACTGCAGCGCGTCGTACCCATCTTAGGGAGCGGATGATTGATCTTTATGTTACCGATCAAATATTGATTCTTTATTTTGATTCCATCAAGCCACAAAATCAGCAAAACCCACAGGCAGTCGCCAAAGCGCACGATACTTTGTCCATTTTATTTACCTCTATGGACAAAGACTTTGCCAGTTTCACTTACGCAGCCAGCAATGATTTCTCTATTGTAGATTGTGCGCTCTTTGGGGCTCTATTTTACGCACAGCAATTACACCCATTCACAGAGCACGCCGATATCACTGCGTATTTCGCGCGATTAATGCAAAGAGATAGTGTCAAAAAAGTATTAACTGAATTAATGCCTGCTTTGCATGCAATGCAACAGAAATAAAAAAACCTAGAATTAAATCATTAAACCTGATTATGTCTCTTGCTCACATTGATTATAAATATCGCAGGGCGAGTGCAGCCCAATCCTATCAACTTAAGGGCAATGTTTTAATTGTTACACGGGCTTCAACTTGGATTGCACTATTGCAAGCATGTTAAAACATCGTAGGGTGGGCGCGTTCTTTGCCCACGCCGCGTATCCGCGTGGGCAAGATAAACCACCTTGCCCACCCTACATATTGCTTAAATCTTAAGTTAATAGGATTGGGTTTTACTCGCCCTACAAAAACAGAGTGCGGCTGTAAAAAATTTATTTACATAAGCGCTATTGAGTAGAGGGCATAATCAGATTATTAAATATAGATATACATGCTTAGCTTGCTGCTGCGCTTATGCAGCCCAATATCCTTTTTTGGAAGGATTGGGCCGCATTAAAACAGCTAAGTAAGCTGCATAATCTTACTGAAATGCTACTTCTGCAAAGCTGCGCAGTTTACGGCTATGCAGCTGCCCTTCGCCCTGATCGCGCAGCAACTCCATCGCCCGAATACCAATTCGTAAATGCTGATCGACTCGTTCGCGGTAGAAGTGATTGGCCATACCGGGAAGTTTGATTTCGCCATGCAGCGGTTTATCGCTCACGCACAGCAAAGTGCCATAAGGCACGCGGAATCTGAAGCCGTTGGCGGCGATGGTGGCGCTTTCCATATCTAGCGCAATGGCACGGCTTTGGCTAAAGCGTCTTTGCGGGCGATTGTCAGGAAGTAGCTCCCAGTTGCGGTTATCGGTACTTGCCACGGTACCGGTGCGCATAATGCGTTTGAGTTCGGCTCCTTTCATTTCGGTGATTTGCGATACGGCGGCCTCCAGTGCGAGCTGGATTTCTGCCAAGGCAGGCACCGGCACCCAAAGTGGTAAATCTTCGTCGAGCACATGATCTTCACGAACATAGCCGTGCGCCAAAACGTAATCGCCCATTTGCTGCGAATTACGCAGGCCCGCGCAATGGCCCAGCATAATCCACGCATGAGGGCGCAAGACGGCGATATGGTCGGTAATGGTTTTGGCATTCGCTGGCCCTACGCCGATATTCACCATGCTGATCCCCGCGTTATCTGCACGGATCAAATGGTAACCAGGCATTTGCGGTAGGCGTGGTGGCTCTGCCCCTAGGGCATCAGCGGCTTGGGCTAACTCCCCCACACGGCGAGTCACCACATTACCCGGCTCTACAAAAGCGAGGTATTCACTCGCTGGGTCTTGCATGCTTTCACGCCCAAGCCGCACAAATTCGTCGATATAAAACTGGTAATTGGTAAACAGCACGAAGTTTTGAAAATGCTCTGGCACGGTGCCAGTGTAATGACGCAAACGGTGCAAGGAGTAATCCACCCTTGCTGCGGTAAATAGCGAAAGCGGCTCTGGCTCTCCGGGCTTGGGCTCATAGGTGCCATTGGCAATACCGTCATCCATCGCGGATAAGTCAGGAAGATCAAACATATCGCGCATTAATTGGCGGCGTTCAATACTGAGCGTACCTTCAATATGGTCATGTTCGGCAAAAGAAAAATGCACGGGGATGGGCTGGGTACTGATACCCACTTCTAGCTCATCACGATGGCTTTGCAGCAACAAAGTAAACTGCTCTAAATAATATTTTTCGTATAAATCTGGGCGAGTCAGCGTGGTTTCAAAGCTACCTGGCCCCGCCACAAAGCCATAGCTCAGGTGCGCTTCGCTGCCATTTAAGCGTGTAGCTGTATCGGTTTGAATTCGGACAAAAGGGTAATAAGCGCGCACATGGCCAGGTAAAGTTTCCCCAGCAACAAAACGCTGCATGGCATCGCGCAAATGCGCCACGCTGCGATCATAAATCAAGCGAACTTGGGCTAAGGCTTGCGCGGGATCAGTGTGGCGAGTTGGGGCAATAAATTCAGGCAGATAAGGCATACGTCGACGGCTCATTGGGGCGTCTCCAGCTTTTTTTCATTGGAATACAAATAGAAGGAAAACTTTCTAGCAGGTCTATTCTACTTTTAAATAGATTACGGTTATCTTATTTTACTAAACTGTAAACAATCGTAGGGGCAGCTGCTTGCTGCACCCTAGCTGTTATGCGCCATCTATTCGTGCTTTTTGTATTTTTAGTGGGCGGCGTATTTTTTAATCTTGCTGCGTAACATCCGTGATGCAAAGTAAAGCTTTCGCCCATAAAAAAACCGGACAATGGCCCGGTTTTTTTGGCAAAAGAAGGCAATTAAGCGGCCAAGTCCTGCGCTTGGATGGCAGTTAATGCAATGGTAAACACAATATCATCCACCAATGCGCCGCGTGATAGATCATTCACCGGTTTACGCAAGCCTTGCAGCATTGGGCCAACGCTCACTACATGGGCGCTGCGCTGCACGGCTTTATACGTGGTATTGCCGGTGTTTAGATCAGGGAAGACAAACACGGTAGCCTTACCCGCGACTGCACTGCTAGGTGCTTTTTGTGCGGCAACTTCAGCAACCGAAGCGGCGTCGTATTGCAAAGGGCCATCCAGAACTAGATCTGGGTACAGACTATGCGCAAGCGCGGTGGCTTCGCGTACTTTATCCACATCAGCACCGGCACCGGAGATCCCCGTGCTGTAGCTAATCATTGCCACCTTAGGATCTACGCCAAAAGCACGGGCGCTATCGGCGCTTTGCTTAGCGATTTCTGCCAGCTGAGTTGCATTTGGATTTGGGTTAATCGCGCAATCGCCATAAACCAAAACCTGCTCTGGCATCAGCATAAAGAACACTGACGACACAATAGACGAGCCTGGTGCCGTTTTAATCAGCTGCAAGGCTGGGCGCACGGTGCTGGCTGTGGTGTGGATCGCCCCAGACACCAAACCATCTACCTTATTTACCGCCAACATCATGGTTCCCAATACCACGGTGTCTTCAAGTTGTTGCAAGGCTTGTCCTTCGGTTAAGCCCTTACTCTTACGCAGCTCTACCATCGGTGCTACATACTCAGCCCGAACAACATCTGGATCAAGAATTTCTAAGCTAGCAGGCAATGAAACACCTTGTGCCGCAGCAATGGCTTCGATCGTGGCACGCTTGCCTAGCAATACGCAGTGGGCAATGCCTTTTTCTTCACAAATAATCGCGGCGCGAATGGTGCGTGGCTCTTCGCCCTCGGGTAAGACTACGGTTTTACGTGAAGAACGCGCTTTTTGAATCAGCTGATAGCGGAAAGCCGGTGGCGACATACGTGTTGATGGCGGCACTTTCACCGCATTCATTAACATGGCCATATCAATTTGCTCGGCTACGGCATCCAGCACCAAATTCATGCGCTCGCTATCATCTTCTGCTACGGCAGGAGGCAATTGCGTGATGCGAATCGCGGTATTAAAGCTGTCGCTATCGGTACGCAAGACAGGAATCCCGCTATTTAAAGCCTGACGGGCTAATTCCAAGATGCGCTCGTCTGGCTTACTGGAATGCGTTAGCAGTAAGCCCGCCAACTGCACACCTTTACTGGCGGCCAGTGCGGTTGCCAGCATCACGTCGTCCCTATCCCCTGCGCTAATCACTAGCGCACCCGCTTTTAGGCGCTCGATCACTTCGGGGACTGAACGTGCAGCAATCACCGTTTCTAATACACGGCGGTTTGCAATATCGCCTTCAATCAAGATTTCCGCATTTAAATGCCGAGCAATATCTAAGGTGCGCGGAGCCATTAATACTGCGTCGTACTTAATGACGCCCCATAGCGCAATCCCATCTAGCTCATATTGAACAGAGGCCGCATCAAAGTTTTCAGCGGCTTTATTAAAGATTACCCCCGCCACTTTGCAACCTTCGTTTTTGAGCTGGCTAGCCGCAAGGCGAGATTCTGCCACCGCGCCAACGGCACGGGCATTGGCGACTAAGATGACTTCGGCTTGTAAGCTACGGGCAACTTCATTATTTAGGCGGGCAGTAAATGCATTGCTTGGATCTAAGTGCATGCCTTCAACCACCAGTACATCCACATCGTGGGCCGCCCCCATGCAAAGGCTAACAATATCTTCGAGTAATTCATCATTTTGCCCCGCCGAAACACGCGCAATCACTTGAGCAATGGAGAGCGAGTGCGGGCATTCAATTTGACAAATTTGCGCGGCAAAATGAGTGGAGCGCTCAATGCCGTGGTGTTCTTGTGACACCGGTTTAACAAAGCCTACTTTTAAGCCTTGATGTTGTAAGGCGCGAACTACGCCTAAAGAGACCGAAGTAAGGCCAACATTTTGCCTTGTAGGTGCCACAAAAAAGGTTTGCATAATTTAATCCTAAGCTCGCCGCAAGCTGGGTTACGGCTAAAAAACAGTAGTTTGTATGACAAACAGGCAAAGCGCCTGTAAAGGCCGTCAATGTAGAACAAAGTGCCGCTTTTAGGTCGGCAACTTTCACACCTCGCGCAGCAACTTTGTTCCAAGTCATAAAAAAACACGATCATTAGCCGCTCTAGACGTAAATACTCACTAAATACCAATTCTATAGCGTAGTTTACAAAGCACAGTATGGACTTTTCAGCGCAGGGGCAAATGCAAGAGATAAAGGAGAGCGCGTGCAAAACTTATAAAAACATAGCCCAAAACGACCCAACCCAAGGCCAAAATAACTGAGATCAATTCCCTACCTGTTTTAGGAGCCGTTGACAATTAGTTCGCGGCGGCACTGGCTGCGGTTTTGAAACGAAACAAAGCAATAGCCCCTGACGATTGCTTAAGTAGGGCTGTCGCCCTGCTTTATATCAAAGAATCGTTTAGAATCACCTTGCTGCCATGCAGCCGCAGCAGTCAAACGTTTTCCATCCATCACCTTAGGTGAGTTTTATGACGGTTATTGTCGTTTTTAATCAAAAAGGTGGCGTAGGCAAAACCACGGTGACGGCCAATTTAGCGGCAGCTATCGCAAAAAATGGTGTGGAACCACTCGTTATTGATTTAGACCCACAAGCTCACCTCACCTCGCTCTATGGCATTAAGCCTAAGAGTAGCCAGAGTATTTACCGGTTTTTTCAGGGCGCAAGCACCCTTTCAGATTTAATCATCCCCAGAGACGATGGCATTAACTTTGTGCCATCGCACCTAGAGCTAGGTAAAGTAGATGCGCAGCTTACACGGCACAAAGATCACGTTTGGCGGCTAAAGCTAGCGCTGACCGCCGAGATGCTCTCAGGCTTTGGCCTGCCCATTATTATTGATTGCACCCCTACCCTTGGCGTGTTGTCGTTTTCGGCAATGTTTGCTGCAGATATTATTCTGGCTCCCGTAGCGGCGGAATACCTAGCCCTGAACGGAGCAATGCAACTGGCACAGACCTTAAAGGGATTAGAAAAATTCCAAGCCCGTAAACCCCGGCGCTATTTAATTAACCGCTACACCCCAGGGCAAATTACCGCCGAAACCGTAGCGGGTCAGCTGACTAAGCATTTTCCTGGTGAAGTGCTTAAAACGCGGATTCGGGAGCAAGAAGCGCTATCGGCGGCCGTGGGTAGCGGATCAAATATTTTTGATTTTGCCCCAAGCTCTGGTGCTGCAGCTGACTTTACTTTTTTGCTTGATGAACTCATCGAAAGTAACTTAATTTCGCTTTCGCTGGATCTACCGTTCGAGTAAGATTTAATCTTAAATACATCTAGATGGTTCACGCTTTAAAACAGGCGTTCTACCCAATTTAAGCAGCATATTTGCTTAAGCTAAACAAACGCAGGACTACGCAGCAATACTCCGGCAAAAATCTTACAGCTCTGTTAATATTTGCCCCCATATTACGTCACTTGTTTTACCTTATTACCCTGCACTCTGGAATCAACGTCTTATGTTTAACGCCGTACCGCTTTCTGAACAACTGCAGCAATACTTCGGTTTTAGCCAATTTCGTCATGGACAGCGTGAAGTTGTTGAAGCATTGGTTAATGGGCATTCGGCGATGGCCATTTTTCCGACAGGATCAGGAAAATCACTGTGTTATCAACTGGCGGCTTTACAAATGCCGCATCTTACTTTGGTGATTTCTCCTCTTTTGGCCTTAATGCGCGATCAACTGGCGTTTTTACACAGTAAGGGTATTCGTGCCGCTGCCATTGATTCCAGCCAAAGCCGCGAAGAAACCCAGCAAGTGATGCAAGATGTACAGCAGGGCGAGCTAAAAATTTTAATGGTTTCGGTCGAGCGTTTAAAAAATGAGCGTTTTCGCCGCTTTATCAGCCAAGTATCTGTTTCATTACTGGTGATTGACGAAGCCCACTGCATTTCGGAATGGGGGCATAATTTCCGCCCTGATTACCTAAAGCTGCCTGATTACAAAAAAGAACTCAATATCCCGCAAGCCCTGCTGCTCACCGCCACCGCCACCCCAGCGGTTATCCAAGACATGGCCAGCAAATTTGCTATTAGCGCCGAGCACATTACGGTAACGGGCTTTTACCGCAGCAATTTGCACTTACATATCCGCCCCGTAGACAGCACCCAAAAAGATTCAACCCTGATCCATCTACTCGGCAAAACGCCTAACGCCCCCTGTGTGGTGTATGTAACGCAGCAGCAAACCGCTGAAACCGTGGCGAATAAATTGCAGGTAGCCGGCATTCACGCTACGGCTTATCACGCGGGCTTAGATAACCTAGTGCGCCAGCAGATTCAAGATGATTTTATGCAAGGCAAATCACAAGTGATTGTGGCAACGATTGCCTTTGGAATGGGGATTGATAAAAGCGATATTCGCCAAGTGATCCATTACGATTTACCCAAATCAGTAGAAAACTATAGCCAAGAAATTGGCCGCGCTGGGCGTGATGGCGAAAAATCGCTCTGCACATTATTAGGCAGCCAAGATGGGCTTAATCTGCTGCAAAACTTTGTTTATGGTGATACGCCAGAGCAAGCATCCATTGCCAAAGTATTACAAAATATTGTGGATGAAACGGCCAATGGCCAATGGGAAATGACATTGTTTAATTTGTCATCCCAAAGCAATATCCGCCAATTGCCTTTAAAAACCTTGCTGGTGTATTTAAATATGCAAGGCAAGATTAAGCCGCTCTATAGCTATTACAGCGAATACCGCTTTGTCTTGCAAATGAGCGAAGCCGATTTACTGGGTCATTTTAATAGCGATCGGCGCGAGTTTATTGCCACCTTGCTCAAGCATTCTAAATTAGCTAGAACATGGTATAGCTTTGATTTTATATCTTTTTTAAATGAGTTTCCCGAGCAGCGCCAACGCGCCGTAGCCGCGCTAGAATATCTAGACGAAGCGGGTTTTTTGCGCTTAGAAACCAAACAAATGACCGATGTTTTTCAGGTATTAAATCCCATTGATCCGGCACAATTATCCTTAAGCCTATATCAGCAATTTAGCCAAAAAGAGCATAACGAGCTTAATCGGCTCAGCCAAATGCTGGACTTATTTGAAAGCCCCGAATGCCTAAGCCATACGCTGGCCAAATACTTTGGCGATAACGCCGCCCCAGCTCAATGCGGCCATTGCAGCGTATGCCACGGCAAGCCCGCCACCCTACCCCTTGCTCCTGAGTTGGTTGAGCTTGAGCGCTTAGATTTAAACGCCATGTGCCAAGACCTGGTAAATAAAGCAGGCAAGCCACTGAGCGCACATCTACTCAGCTGTTTTTTATGCGGCATTACCCTACCCCACCTCACCAAATATCGCGCCAGCAAAATGACTTATTTTGGCAAATTAGCGGATTACCCGTTTGCTGAGGTGAGGGCTACATTGTTATTGGAAGCCATCTTGCCTAGTGATAACAGTAGTGCCGCTTAAGTTGTGGAAATCTCCCCTAAAGTAAGCTGCTATTCTCAAGCGATCACCTACTCGTAGATCGCAAGCCTCGCCATTGCGGCGTAGAATGTGCTGTTTTTTGCGCATTTTTGAGATTCCTATGGCCAAACTTTACTTTCGCTACTCCGCCATGAATGCGGGAAAATCTACCGCCATGCTGCAAGTTGCGCATAATTATGAAGAGCGCAATATGCAAATTGCCCTCTTTACCGCAGCCATTGATGATAGACACAGCGTGGGCACCGTGGCATCGCGGCTGGGGGTGACGCGCTCTGCTGAGATTTTTAGCGTGGATACAGACTTTAGCCAGCTGTTTGCCGATAGATCAGTGGCCTGCATTTTGATTGATGAGGCGCAGTTTTTAAGCCCAGAGCAGGTTAAGCAGCTACATATCTTGGCTCACCAAAAGAATTTAC
Organism: Iodobacter sp.; assembly: GCF_025352645.1. Taxonomy (GTDB): domain Bacteria; phylum Pseudomonadota; class Gammaproteobacteria; order Burkholderiales; family Chitinibacteraceae; genus Iodobacter. The sequence continues at coordinate 41,174 of NZ_JANXSO010000049.1, forward strand.
CCGTGATTTGCTATGGCCTACGCGCTGATTTCTTAGGTATGCCCTTCCCCGGCTCCGCCTATTTGCTAGCACTGGCTGATGATTTAGAAGAGATGAAAACAATTTGCTTGTGCGGCAAAAAAGCCACTATGAATGCCAGATTCAATGCTGCAGGCTTGCGTGAAGTATCCGGTGAGCAAATTGTGATCGGCGGCAATTCTCGCTACCTAGCCATGTGCGCCAAATGCTATTACGCGGCGAAAACAACTTAAAACACCTAATGATAAAAGCCTTAGGGGCGCTGCTCAATATCGGATGCAGCAAGCAGCACTCCTACCACGCCTTTGTTTTCGTGATTGGCAAATCGTAGCGTTAGCTTTATGTAAGTCACTTAACCTACATTGTTTTACTTACTCCGTATTTTAAATGCCGATAAAAATCAACACGATAACAATTATCATTACTATATTTATGACAATTTTATAGATAAGCCGCTATCATCGCCCCCCGTTTTGCTCCTCGCGTTTTAAAACCCCCATGACGATTTCCAAACGACTGATTTTACTGATCACGCTAGCGCTTACATCTTCTTTACTAATTGCCACCATTGCTTGGCAGCAATTAAATTATGCGAATGAATCGCTACAAAGAATGGCTGAGCAAAATATCCCTGCCATCCATACCTTAAATAAAATTAGTCTGGCATTTAAAGAGCGCCGTGTGCAGCTGTACCAGCACATTATGGCAAAGGATCTTGCAAGCAAAAAAACACATGAGCCAAAGATTATGGCTTTAAACCAAGATATTGAAGACGCAGCTCGTCTGCTTAATACTAGCCAGCTCAGCAGCAGCACCGGCGAGCTGAGTGCAGCGCTTGCAGCTTACACACCTGTATTTACGGAAGTACTCAAGCTCTCGCAAGAAAATAATGAAGATGAGGCTCAAGCCTATGTTCAAGCCTTTGGCACAACCGTAGGAATGCGGGTAAATGCCGCCTTAAAAAACCTTGCTGACGCCAATACTCGCGCCATTAATCAAGAGCGTGAGCAGTTTAATGCTGAGCAGCAGCAGGCTAAGTGGGTGTTTCTTAGCATTGTGCTCATGAGCTGCTTAATGCTGCTGAGCTTAGGCACGTATATTTACACCCAAATCCGTAAGCCTTTACAAAGCACAGTAAGCACGATGCAAAGCATTGCCGACCATATGAATTTATCGCTGCGTATTCCGCAAACCAGCCGCGATGAAATTGGCCAAATGGTGCAAACCATTAATCAAGTCTTGGCCCAGATACAAAGCTCGTTTCAGCAAATTAAGCAAAGTAGCTTAGATGTAAACCAAGCGGCAGGAGGCTTGGCGCAAATGGCGGAGCAGCAGGCAGGCAATGCAGAGGCCGCCAGCGAAACCGCTTCTTCTATGGCAGCAACCGTTGAAGAAGTCAGCAGCAGCATTCACTTAATCGCCGAGCGCAGCCAAGAAACGCATCAACTTAGCCAAGCCGCATTTAGCCAAGCCGAACAAGGCATCGCCGTAATTGACAACACCGTAGAGCAAATTTACGGCATTGCTGCTCAGGTTGATGAAGCCTCCCGTGAGCTGGGTGAGCTACAAGAGCGCAATAAAGAAATCCAAAGTATGGTGCAAATCATTAAGGAAATTGCCGATCAAACCAGCTTACTGGCGCTGAACGCCGCCATTGAAGCCGCCCGCGCAGGCGAAGAAGGCCGTGGCTTTGCCGTGGTGGCCGATGAGGTGCGTAAGCTTGCCGAGCGAACCACCCGCTCTACCCAGCAAATTGTAGCCTCGGTGGACCGTATTCATCAGGGAGCAAACCGTGCAGCGGAGCGTATGTTGGATGTGGTTGGCCGTGTGGATCAAGGTGTTTCTATGGTTGGGGAAGCGGGCAAATCTATGCGCGAAATCCGCAAGGCATCGCAAAATGTAGCGGCGCAAGTCAGTGATATTTCTTTAGCTATTCGTGAGCAAAGCACTGCCAGCCACGCCATGGCCATGCAGGTTGAGCGCACCGCTAGCATGGCCGAAGAAGCCCACGCCGCCGCAAGGCATGAAGCAGATTCGGCCAAGCAATTACGTCAGCTAGCCGATGCAATGCAGAGCGAAGTAAATCGTTACCAGCTCAGCTAAGTAAGACTTTCCCTGATTATGTCTCTTACTCAAATAAAGCCATATATTACATGTAGGGCAATGAGCAAGAGGCATACTCAGGAGACTTTTTAGAGCGGCTGCACTCCGCCTTAAAAAACGCAAGCCATGATGATGAACACCTAGATCAGTATGTATCAGCAGCAGTTGCTCCTCTTTCCCATGTCATGCCAATATTCACACCAAATGCAACTGACTTGCACAAGAGGGCAATAAATTGCTATTGTTCGCCTTGATGCTGCAATGATGCACAATAAAAATCGGAGATGGGCGTGAAAGGTTTATTTGAAATGGCCGCATGGCAGCGCGTACTGTGTGTGCTGCCTTTATTACTGCTGCTATGGGCACTGACCGATTGGGCCATGCAAGCATGATTGAAGTACATCACCTCACCCTCTGCTACCGCGATAGAACCGCGGTGCATGCATTATCTGGCCGGTTTGAAACCGGCAGCCACACTGCCGTGGTTGGCCCAAATGGTGCTGGAAAATCCACCTTATTAGCCGCTTTGGCAGGGATTAAATCGGCCGATCAAGGCCATGTACATACCCATGGTAAGCTGGCTTTTTTAGCCCAGCTTTCCACCCTAGACAAGCAATTTCCATTAATGGTGAGAGAGCTGGCTTTAGCGGGCGCTTGGTCTAGGCGTGGCGCGTGGCGTGGCCTCTCGAAGCAAGACCGCTTGCAGGCCGATGCCGCTCTAGATCGCGTGGGCTTAAGCGATTTTGCTAATGCCCCGATTAGTAATTTATCCGGTGGCCAGCTACAACGCGCCCGCTTTGCACGGCTGATTGTTGAAGATGCTGATGTGCTATTGCTGGACGAGCCTTTTGCCAATGTGGATAGCACCACGGTGGATAAGCTTTTAGAAGTACAAGACGATTGGCATCGGCAAGGAAAAACCCAAATCACCGTCTTGCATGATATCTCGCAAGTGCGCGCTCACTATCCGCAAACCCTGCTGTTGGCGCAATCGGCGATTGCCTGGGGTAATACCACAGACGTACTCACGAATGAATTACTTGCCGAGGCAAACCGCCGTGCCCAACACTGGCGCAATGATGCTGCATGGTGTGAGGTATGCGAATAATGGCTCAATATGAAATTGTTAGCGCGCTGACAGAGTTTGCTTTTATGCGCCGCGCACTGGTCGGCAGCATGGCGCTAGCGATAGGCTGCGCACCGGTTGGCATTTTGCTGCTCTTGCGACGGATGTCTTTATTTGGCGATGCCCTATCGCACGCCGTATTGCCAGGGGCAGCCATCGGCTTTTTGCTTGGCGGCTTAACCCTGCCTTGGCTGGCGGGTGGCGGATTAGTGGCAGGTTTGCTAGTGGCTTTAGCCGCCAGCGTGGCCGCCAGAAAAACCCGTTTAAATGAAGACGCTAGCTTTGCTGGGTTTTATTTACTGGCGCTAGCCATTGGCGTGCTGATTGTTTCTAAATGGGGCAGTAGCGTTGATTTGATTCATCTTTTATTTGGCTCGGTACTGGCCATTGATGATCCATCCTTACTGATTGTAAGTAGCGTAGCCACCATCACCCTGCTATGGCTGGCGATTGAATACCGCGGCATTGTGCTGGAATGCGCCGATTCAGGCTTTATTGCCGCCACCAGCGGTAATGGCATGCGTTTTCATATTGGCTTTATGGTGATTGCCGTGCTTAATTTTGTGGCGGCTTTTCAGGCCATGGGAACGCTGATGGCCGTGGGGCTCATGATGTTACCTGCCGCCACCGCTCGGCTATGGGTAGAAAGGCTTTCCATGCTGTTTGTGCTGTCTTGGGCGATTGCCTTGTTTGCCTGTGTGGCAGGGTTGATTGCCTCTTACCAGTGGGATCTGCCATCCGGCCCTGCCATTGTGCTGATGGCAGGCGGGCTGTACTGCTTATCGCTGCTGCTTGCGCCTTTTGGCTTATTTGTGCGGCGCAAATCGCGCCACCACGCGATTTAAACCTTAAACCCCCACTTACTTTTCAGGATTTAATTATGCGCAAACATTTACTCGCCCTGCTGCTGGTCGTCAGCAGCGTCGCCCAAGCCGCGCCACTTAAAGTGGCCGCTAGCTTTAGTGTGCTGGCTAATTTAGTACAGGAAATCGGCGGTAGCCGAGTTGAAGTCAGCAGCTTAGTTGGCATGGATGAAGACGCCCACATCTGGCAAGCAAGGCCTGCAGACCTAAAAAAATTATCCGCTACCTCCTTATTTTTTGTAAATGGGCTGGGTTTTGAAGGTTGGTTAAAACGTGTAGAGCAAGCCTCTGCCTATAAAGGCCAAGTAATTACCGTCAGCAAAAACATCAAGCCAAGGCAAATGGCAGAAGCAGGCCACGAAAGCCATAACCACGGCCACACCGACCCACATGCCTGGCATGACCCACAGGCCGTGCTGCTGATGGTAGAAGAAATCAAGCTAGCGTTAACAAAAGCCGACCCAGCAGGTGCAGATCAGTACGCACAAAACGCTACCCGCTTTAAAGGACAGATTGCAGAGTTAGATCAAAAAACCAGCGCCGCTTTTGCTGCTATTCCAGCCGCCAACAGAAAACTGGTGACTTCGCACGATGCGCTGGGTTATCTAGGTGCACGTTATCAGCTGCAATTACTGCCACTACAAAGTATTTCTACTGAAGCCGAGCCAAGCGCCCGCCAGATGGCCGCACTGATCCGCGAGATTCGCAAAAACAATATCCGTGCAGTGTTTGCAGAAAACATCAGTAACCCAAAGCTAATTATGCAAATTGCCAGCGAAACCCAAGCCAAAGTTGGCCCGCCTCTCTATACCGATGCTTTATCAAAAAAAGCGCCCAGCTGGCTGGCCATGTTTAGCCATAATACGCAGGCTATTTTGGATGCTTTAAAGTAAGCGGCTGGCCACTCTATGCAAATCCGCAAAGCTATCCCCCCCCTTGCCGCCTTACTCGCTATTGCTGGGCTGATTGGCTCTTTAGCCTATAACGCTGATGAGCCACTTACCAGCTGGCAATTGCTGGCTAAGGTTAAAGTCAGCCCAGGCTTATTTGGAGATGCTGAAACGACATTTGACCCTGGCATTAAAGCGCTGGATCAAAAAGAAATGAGCATGGCGGGGTATATGTTCCCGCTGCAGGCAGGTAGCAGCGTGCGGCGCTTTATTTTATCGGCCAAGCCGCCCACCTGCTCCACCTGCATGCCGGGCGGCAGCGAAGCCATGGTATTGGTGAATAGCCCGCAGCCGATTAAAGTCAGCACCGAGCGTATGCACATTAAGGGGCAGTTCAAAATCGCACAGGAAATGGGGCTATTTTATCGGCTGGATATGCCCATTAAAGTGGTGCAATGAGTACGCACCCAATTAACGCGTTGTAGATAACAAAATGCACGGATCTTCTCCTGGGGTGCAACCCGCGTTTTTTAGCATCGATCAAAGGTTGCTCCCGCCCTACAAGCTTGGCTTAAGTTGATAGGATTCACCCTAGGTGGCTAAGACAGAGCAATTTGCTTATACATCCTTGCGTTTTCTATCCACTGCCCGTGCACTTCGCTGGATAAGCTGTAATCCACCTTAAAGCCGTGAGATTTAAAAAACGGTTGGCCGCTGATACTAATAAAACAAGATATTTCAGGCAACTTTAGCTCAAACGCTAGATCTTCCAAATGCCTTAGCAAGACCTTACCCACCCCTTTGCCTTGCCACTCACCATGCACAAAGAAATGGTTCATTAGGCCACTTTGTTGTAAATCTGCATAAGCCACCAGTTGGCCTTTGCATTCCACAATGCGGGGGTTTAATAGTTCCAGTAGCTTGAGCCAACGCCCCCGATCAAACCTTTGGGGAGCCCAGCCATCAAGCTGGCTGGCTGTGTAATCATTCTGGCAAGCCTGATGAATACTGGTGTAATACAAATCATGAAGCTCAGCCGCATCTTCGGGCCGATAACGGCGAATATGTAAATAAGACATAGGCTCTCTCCTGCTTCAGTATATGCACACCCTCTTGCAAAGCCCAGCCAGTAAAAATCAAATAACATTTATATATAAAAATTTAATATTCCAAATGATTCTGGTAGGTGGCGGTGAAGCTGGTTGGTGTTTTCCAATTAAGTTATCGCTAGCCCCCGAGTTCGCATACGCGCTACACCTTACAACATCTAATTTTGTTCATAATTACACCGTATAATTTATGAAATATTTGACCAGAAAAAGCAAAGCTTCATGTAATATGCAAAAATTACTGTAAGCCCTTGGTTTATTATGGCCTTTGATCTACTTGCCTCTTTCGCCGCCGCTTTCAATCAAGATCAGCGCCTTATTTCTCTTCAACTGGGTGATGGTGCCGCGTGGGTCGAGCAGCTTCTGCCGCAGCGAGTAATGGGCAACGAGGGGATCAACCAAGCTTATCACTACCAGATAGATTGCCTATCGCCTGATGGCGCTTTAGAACTCAAATCGCTATTGGGCTTGCCGGTAGTATTGGCGATTGCAAATGCTCTTGGCGACAAGATTGAGCGCTGCGGGGTGATTAGCAAAGTGCAATTATTGGGCTCTGATGGGGGCTTCGCTAAATATGCGCTCACAATAGAATCGCCATTTGCTCTGCTTAGATATCGCCGTACTTCTCGCGTGTTTCAAGACATCAGCGTGCCTGATATCGTCAAACAAGTTTTAGCCGAGCACCAAGATCAAAACCCCGTGTTTGCCTCTGTGCAAGCTCTAGAGTTCAAGCTATCGGGCGATCATTTACCACGCTCCTACTGCCTGCAGTACCGAGAATCGGACTTTGATTTCTTAGTGCGATTAATGTTTGAGGAAGGACTTTCATTCCGCTTTGAGCATTTGCCAGGCGATTCGCCACAGGTGCAGCTAACTGTATTTGACGACGCTTACGCCTTACCAGAAGCGACAGAGCGACAGGTGCGCTTCCATAGAGCCTCCGCCACGGAAGAATCAGATTCGCTTACAACATGGCGAACTCAGCGCCAGATTGGCAGCAGCTCTGTTTCTTTAGCCAGTTTCGATTACAAAGCAAGCAGTACCATAAATAGTGCCGAGGATAGCGCCGTAGATCAGGGGCATGGTGGGCAGCAGATTCAGGCTAGCCTTGAAGATTACGACCCACAGGGCTTGTATTACGCCTCAGATTCAGAAGGCTTAAGCCGCTATGCTCAGCTGCGCCAACAAGCCTCAGACGCTAAAAAGAAATCCTTTACAGGGTCTGGCACGCTGCGCTCTTTACAAGCCGGACAGTGGTTCCAGCTAGAAGATCACCCCGCGCATGAATGGGACAGTGCAGAGCAAAGGGAATTTGCGATTACGGGGCTTACGTTCACCGCAAACAACAACCTGCCAGCAGATTTAAGCCAGCAGCTACTGATGGTTGCCCCCAGTTTACTAGCAGTTTCAGACGTAAAGGACGCAGATGCACCCCCTCCTTATCAAGTCGATTTTACCGCCCAAAGGCGCGGCCAGCCGCTCACTGCTGCTTTTGCTCATGAAGCGCTGAGCAAACCTCAAAGCCGTGGCTTGCAAACCGCCACCGTAGTTGGCCCTGCCGGTTCAGAAGTGCATACCGATGAGCAAGGCCGGATTAAGGTGCAATTTCACTGGCAACGCGCCGCTGAGCATCCCGATTTTGGCGCAAATCTGGACGATAAATCATCCTGCTGGATTCGTGTCGCCGCGCCATCTGCCGGTGCGGGCTGGGGACATCAATTTATCCCACGTATCGGCCAAGAAGTAACGGTGAGTTTTATAGAGGGTGATATCGATCGCCCGATTGTAACTGGCACTGTGTATAACGGCAGCCATTCAGTCCCAACCTTCAGCGGCGCTGGTGCATTGCCCGCCAATAAAACGCTATCGGGTATCAAAACAAAAGAGCATGAAGGTGGCCAATACGGCGAGCTGCTGTTTGATGATACCAAGGGTGAAGTTCGCACCAAACTATCTAGTGAGCATGGCAAAACCCAGCTTAATCTTGGCTACTTAATCCAGCCAAGGACTGATGGCAAAGGCGATCCCCGCGGCGAAGGCTTTGAGCTGCGCACCGATATGCAAGGTGCAATTCGCGCCAATGGTTTACTCATTAGCACCGAAGCCAAAAGCGGTGCAAGCGGCAAACAGCTAGACCGCAGTCCAGCCCAAAGCCAGCTTGAATCTGCATTTTCACTCGCCCAAAGCCTAGGCGAAACCGCTACCAACCAGCTTGCCGATACCGTAGAAACCGGCGACGAGGGCAAAACCGTTGAGGCCGATAATAGCGCCGGCAGCAAAGCCAGCACCGGCCATCTGTATCACCACGTACACGCCAGCAAAAGCCTTGAAGCGGGCAGCAATACCGATAAAGACGGCAAGAGCAAATCCAAAGATCAGGCTGGCCAGCAAAAAATTATATTGCTGCACGGCGAAGATGGCGTGGCTATCACCAGCCCACAAAGCCAGACCATCTCCGCCGGTACCAACCTTGATCTGGTCGCGCAGCGCGATACCAATCAAACCTCTGGCCGCCGCTGGATACACAACGTAGGCCAACATATCAGCCTGTTTGTAGCTGGGGTAAAAGATAAAGTTGCGTTAAAACTGATCGCTGCCAAAGGCAAAATCCAGTTGCAAGCG
>NZ_JANXSO010000060.1 GCF_025352645.1 Iodobacter sp.
CCATGAGCAAAGAATTTGACGTTGTTGTAATTGGTGGTGGCCCTGGTGGCTATGTGGCGGCGATTCGCGCCTCGCAGCTGGGCTTTAATACCGCGTGTATCGACGCTACTTCAGACAAAGACGGCAAGGCTAGCCTTGGCGGTACGTGCCTGAATGTGGGTTGTATCCCTTCTAAAGCACTGCTGCAATCGTCAGAAAATTACTTCAATGCGGCGCATCATTTTGGCGATCACGGTATCTCTACCGGCACGCTAAAAATGGACGTAGCTAAGATGTTGGCGCGTAAGCAAGACATCATTACTAAAAACACCGGCGGCATTGCTTACTTGTTCAAGAAGAACAAAGTGACGTCTTTCCACGGTGTGGGCGCATTTAAAGCCAAAGCGGGTGATGCTTATGTGCTGGAAGCCAAGTTGGCTGATGGCACGGTTGAAGAAATCACCGCCAAGCACGTGATTATTGCGACTGGCTCCAGCGTTCGCCAATTGCCAGGCGTGACGATCGACAACCAGCTGGTGCTGGATAACGAAGGAGCGTTGGCGATTCCTGCTGTGCCAAAACGCCTAGGCGTGATTGGCGCTGGCGTGATCGGCTTAGAAATGGGCTCGGTTTGGAAGCGTCTGGGTAGTGAAGTGACCGTGCTTGAAGCGATGCCTACTTTCCTAGGCGCAGCGGATGAGCAAGTGGCCCGCGAAGCCAAGAAATTCCTGACTAAAGAAACCGGTCTGGTGATTCAGACTGGCGTTAAAATCGGCGAAATTAAGGCCGGTAAAAAAGACGTAACCGTGCACTGGACCGATGTAGCGGGTGCTGAGCAAGTCAGCGTATTTGATAAGCTGGTGGTGGCCATTGGCCGTGTGCCAAACACATCTGGCCTAAACGCAGATGCCGTTGGCCTGAAGCTGACCGAGCGCGGCCAGATCGAAGTCAACGACGATTGCCAAAGTAATCTGCCTAATGTTTGGGCGATTGGTGATGTGGTGCGCGGCCCGATGCTGGCGCATAAAGCGTCTGACGAAGGCGTGGCCGTGGCTGAGCGTATCGCTGGCCAACATCCGCATATCGACTTTAACAATATTCCTTGGGTGATTTACACCAGCCCAGAAATTGCTTGGGTAGGCCAGACCGAAGAGCAGCTTAAAGCCGCTGGCGTTGAATACAAGAAAGGTCAATTCTTGTTCTCCGCCAATGGCCGTGCTTTAGCGCTTGGGGAAGCCAAGGGCTTTGTTAAAATGCTGGCAGATAAGACAACTGATCGTATTTTAGGTGTTCATATCGTTGGTCCATTTGCTTCAGAGTTGATTGCTGAAGCGGTAGTCGCGATGGAATTTAACGCATCGTCAGAAGATATTGCCCGTATTGTTCATGCTCATCCATCTTTGTCTGAAGCCTTGCACGAAGCGGCTTTAGCATGTGATAAGCGTGGTTTGCATAGCTAAGAAAGGCATAAAAAACCTGTAGGCACAGAGCACACAAGCGATTCTATTTTTCTCTGTGTGCTGCGTGTTCTGTTCTGTGCCTACAGAATTTTTAGAAGTTTTAGATTGTTTTCATCACTCAATATGTTTCACGGTATGCGGCCGATTTGCATATCCTCTTTCCTTAAAAGGGTCTCAGATGAATCTTCATGAATATCAAGCCAAGGAATTATTGGCTAAATACGGTCTTCCAGTACAACGCGGCATTTTGGCTCACACTCCAGAGGAAGCAGCTGCTGCATACGACGCACTGGGTGGCAAATTTGCGGTGGTTAAAGCGCAAGTTCATGCCGGTGGCCGTGGTAAAGCGGGTGGCGTTAAAGTGGTTAAATCCCGTGAAGAAGCCGCAGAAATTGCTAAAGGCTTGATCGGTAAAAATCTGGTGACTTACCAAACAGATGCAGCGGGTCAGCCTGTGCATTCAGTATTGGTTTGTGAAGATATGTACCCAGTTCAGCGCGAACTGTATCTTGGCGCGGTTGTAGATCGCTCAAGCCAGCGCGTGGTGTTTATGGTTTCCACCGAAGGCGGTGTTGAGATCGAAACCGTAGCGGAAGAATCCCCAGAAAAAATCATCAAAGTTACTGTAGATCCATTGGTGGGCATGCAGCCATTCCAAGCGCGTGATTGCGCGTTTGCTTTGGGTTTAGAAGGCAAGCAAGTTGCTCACTTCGTTAAAATGATGTTGGGTGCGGCTGAAGCATTTATCGCTAACGATTTCGCGCTGTTTGAAATCAACCCACTGGCTTTGCGTGAAAACGGCGAATTGTGCTGCGTAGACGCTAAAGTCGGTCTTGATTCTAACGCGCTGTATCGCTTGCCAGAATTGCTGGCTCAACGCGATAAATCGCAAGAAAACGAGCGCGAAGTAAAAGCCTCTGAGTTCGAGCTGAACTACGTTGCGCTGGAAGGCAATATCGGTTGTATGGTGAACGGCGCTGGTCTTGCAATGGCCACAATGGACATCATCAAGCTGAAGGGCGGCCAACCGGCTAACTTCTTGGATGTAGGCGGTGGTGCAACTAAAGATCGCGTGATCGAAGCCTTCAAGCTGATTCTGGCTGATGATTCGGTGAAGGGCGTGCTGATCAACATCTTCGGCGGTATCGTTCGTTGCGACATGATTGCTGAAGCAATTATTGCGGCAGTGAAAGAAGTGAATGTGACTGTGCCGGTTGTGGTGCGTTTGGAAGGCAATAACGCTGAATTGGGCGCTAAGCTTCTGAACGAATCAGGCTTGAAGCTGACATCGGCTCAAGGCTTGAACGACGCAGCCGAGAAGATTGTTGCTGCTGTTGCCGCACTTTAATCAAAGCACATCTTAAAACTCCAGCTTCCGTCACGATACGGCGTTGCTCATAAATAGTTTTCCTCACATATAAAAATATGTTGCGTCAAACTATTTAATCGCGCCTTGTCTCGTTTAGAAATCTGGATTTTAAGAAGCACTTTATGTTGCATAAAGGAAAAAATAATGAGCGTTTTAGTCAATAAAAACACCAAAGTATTGGTGCAAGGTTTCACCGGAAAAAACGGTACATTCCACGCAGAACAAGCATTGAAGTGTGGCACTAAGGTTGTTGGCGGTGTAACACCAGGTAAGGGCGGCTCACGTCACCTTGATCTGCCGGTGTTCAACACCATGAAAGACGCAATGCGCGAAACCCAAGCCGATGCGACTGTTATTTACGTACCGGCTCCATTCGCTAAAGATTCGATTCTGGAAGCGATTGATTCGGGTATTCAGCTGATCGTATGTATCACCGAAGGCGTACCTACACTGGATATGCTGTACGTGAAAAAAGCGGTTGATGAAGCCGGCATCCGTCTGATCGGCCCTAACTGCCCAGGTATTATCACTCCTGGCGAATGCAAGATCGGTATTATGCCTTGGCACATCCATCAGCCAGGCCGTATTGGTATTGTAAGCCGCTCCGGTACTTTGACTTACGAAGCTGTTGCGCAAACTACAGCATTAGGTCTGGGCCAATCTACATGTATCGGTATCGGTGGCGATCCAATTCCAGGCTTGAGCCATATCGACGCATTGCGCTTATTCCAAGACGATCCTGATACCGATGCGATCATCATGATCGGCGAAATCGGCGGCTCGGCTGAAGAAGAAGCGGCTGAATTTGCTCAGTCCTACGTGACTAAGCCTGTTGTTGGTTATATCGCTGGTGTTACCGCGCCTAAGGGCAAACGCATGGGCCACGCTGGTGCAATTATCTCTGGCGGCAAAGGCACTGCAGAAGAAAAATTTGCAGCGTTTGAGCGTGCAGGCATCGCCTACACACGCAGCCCAGCTGAGCTTGGCTCGACTATGCTTGAGCTGTTGAAGTCTAAAGGCATGATTTAATTCTCTTTTGAATTAAATACCTCAAAAACCCCAGAAGCAATTCTGGGGTTTTTTTATTGGCCGTAAGATAATGCGAGTCGGTTTTTAATGGGCTAATCTATATAAGTTCGGCTTGGATAAGGATGTAGAACATGCGAGTTATGCTTGGGTTTTTTTTATTTTTATGTCTTTGCCCTGCGCTTTGGGCGGATGAGATGATTATTTTTGCCAGTGATGATTACCGGCCTATTACTTTTCGTAATGAGCAGGGCCGAGAAGATGGAATTGGCTATACCCTGATTAAGCATTACGAGCAATTAAGTGGCAATAAAGTCATTGTAGATATGGCCTCTTGGAAGCGTTCCTATTTGCTGGCAGAAAAAGGGAAAGGGGGAATTGTTGGCTTATCTAAAACCAAAGCAAGACTTGAGGTGTTTGATTTTTCCGAACCATTTTATGAGTCAATTGTTGGTTTGGTCGTAAAAAAAGGCAAAGAGTTTCCTTTTCACTCGGTGGCAGATCTAAAAGGCAAGCTAATTAGCGTAACCAATGCGGCTAGCTATGGAGAGGAGTTTGATAATGCACTGGTGGCAAAATTGTTTCAGGTCGATGTTAATTATGCATCCGATGTGCGTTTAAAAAAGCTACTTTACGATCGGGTTGATTGTGCCGTTGTCAATAATGCAGAGCATAGCTTGGATGCTATGTTAAAAAAAGATCCTGAGTTATTAAATAAGCGCGATCAGTTTGTATATTTGAGTAAGCCACTCGTCCGCGATCCGGTTCATTTAGCGTTTCATAAGTCTATGAAGATGCAGGCCTTCTTAGTTGAGTTTAATCATGCTATTAAAGATGCAAAGCAGAAGGGCTTGATTCCTCAATAATTAAGTTAATTTTTAGACCTTCATCGCTAATCTGGATGTCTACATTTTATTTTTCTGACTTGAAAAATAAAAAGCTATCCTTTGATTTTTTTATTAAAATTATATAGCTTAATTTTGTAATGGCATCAATAAGCCTCTGAGTATTGAACCATAGTGTTCTACCCCAGTGCAGTATTTTTACAAAACAATACCTGATTATGTCTCTTGCTCAATGGGCTCTGTGTAGATGGATTTCTTGAGTGCTTGGTTTTAGAGTTTGTAGGGCGGGTGAAACCCGCAAGCAATACCGAATAAACCCGCGGGTTTTACCCGCCCTACGATATTTATAATGAGATTGAGCAAGAGGCATAGTCAGTAAGCCATATCAAATTGTTGTGTTATAGCCAGCCCGCACGCCATTGTGTCTCATCTTCAAGGGCGCTCCAGTGCAATGTGAAATGCCGTTTGCTGATCACCGCTTCCAGAGTGATTTGCTCTACTTTTTGCACATCATTGGGATCGAATTCGATTTTGACGACAAGAAAGTGTTTCTCACGTTGCTGCGGTACAAGCGCCGTCCACTTGGTATTGGCTAGTTTTTTGGGATGCCAGCTTCTCACTGGATGCTTCATCGGTTGTTCCCCATTTGGGCTCAATTTAGGACTAAATACAGAATAGGACACGTTCAATTTTTATGAATTAAAATAGAAAACGTGGCCTGTAACAGCAATATTTTTTACAGATTGCAGCATGCCTTAGGTTTTTAAGCCATTAAACGCAACTTTCAGCATATGGGCCACAATGTCGTCGTGAGGCATTTTGCTGAATTTTTGCAGAAACTCGGCGGCAGGATCGCAGGTTCTAGAGTAGTAGCTAAACAAGATCACATCGCTAGGTAGATCTGGATTTAAATCGCCGGTTTTTTGCGCTGCGGCCACCAGTTTTTCTATCTGGCCATTGAGCTTCATTACCCGCAACACATAACTCATATTGCGCATCAGCATGTCACGCACATGCGGGCTGGTAGAGGGCAAAAAGGGCATTCCGCCTTCCAAGCGTACTCGCAACGCCCATTCTAATAAGGCACTTAGCTTGCCTATGGGGCTGAGCGTGTTATCTAGCTGCGCCAGATAATCAACGGCACCATCAATCAAGCGAATCAGCGCTTCACCGACTAAATCTTCTTTAGATTTAAAGTGCTTGTAGAGGCTAGGTTTGGAAATGCCCACGGCACCGGCGATGTCGTCCATCGTCATGAGATCAAAGCCCTTGGTGCTTAGTACCGCCGTGGTGGCATCGAGGATGGCGCTTTCACGCAGTTTAAAGGCCTGATCTTTGAAACTTAGTCGACTAAGTATACTCATTGGTAAATTCCGATACTAATTAGTAGATTTTATTCTGAAGCAGTAGTAATCTTAGCACTGAAGTAGTAGCAAGCACACTCACCGACTGGCTTAATGGCAAAAAAACATGACAAATACTCGGCAACGCATCGCAATTATTGGCTCCGGTATTTCTGGCTTGGCCAGTGCATACTTTTTAAGCCGTGCGCATGATGTGGTGTTGTTTGAAGCGGGCAGTTACTTAGGTGGCCATACCAATACGGTGGAGGTGAGCTTAGAAGGGCAAACTCAAGCGGTAGATACTGGATTTTTGGTATTCAATCAAGCCACTTACCCCAACTTGATTGCGTTATTTGCCGAGCTGGATGTAGCAACGTATGCCACCGATATGTCGTTTGGTGTTTCACTCGATGGTGGAAGGTTAGAGTGGGCTGGCACAAATTTGGATACCGTGTTTGCACAGCGGCAGCGGATTTTATCCCCCAGTTTTATTGGCATGTTGCGCGATATTTTACGTTTTAACGCCGCAGCGCAAGCCAACTTAAGCCAGTCGCTTGCTAATGGGGCCACCTTGGGTGAGCTCATTGCCGCAGGTGGTTATGGGGCGATGTTCCGCGATGCTTATTTACTGCCGATGGCGGCGGCGATCTGGTCTAGCGCGCCCAATGATATTTTACAATTTCCTGCTGCTACTTTTTTACGGTTTTGCTTAAATCACGCACTATTGCAAGTGAATGATCGCCCGCAGTGGCAAACGGTAAAAGGAGGTGCGAAAGAATATGTACGCAAAATGGCCGCCGTCCTCTATGCCAGCGGTGCTGAGATTAGGCTCAATTGCCCAGTTGCTAAAGTTGAACGTCGGGGCGCTGGCGCAACGGTGTATAGCCACGCTGGTGTGGATTTATTCGATGCGGTGGTGTTTGCTACACATGCGCCACAAACGCTCAATATGCTGAGCGATGCCATCGAGGCAGAGCAGCAAATACTCTCTGCCGTGCGCTATCAAGCCAATACTGCGGTGCTACATACCGATCCAGCCCAATTGCCACAGCGGCGCAAGGTTTGGTCGGCATGGAATTACATTGGCGGGGCCAGCGTGGATCGGCAACGCCCTGTTTGCGTGAGTTATCTACTCAATCAATTGCAAAATTTAGCGTTTAAATCACCGGTGATTGTAACGCTCAATCCTTTCTCGCCGCCCGCGCCAGAGTTAGTACTGGGGCAGTTTGAGTATGAGCATCCCGTGTTTGATCATGGGGCCATTGCTGCTCAGCAGCGCTTGCCGAGTATCCAAGGCCAAAATCACACTTGGTTTGTTGGCGCATGGACGGGCTATGGTTTTCATGAGGATGGCTTGAAGTCTGCGCTTAGGGTGGCTCAGGGTTTTGGTTTAGCTCCTGATTGGGCGGCACTAACATGAGCGCTCCGGCCCAAATTATTAGCGGGCAAGTGATGCACCAGCGTGTGCGCCCTGCGAAGAATCGCTTTGTGTATCCGGTGTTTTGCCTGCGACTTAATTTAGCGCGGCTTAATGAAATCAAGGCCGCTTGGTTTGGGATTAACTGCAGACGAGCGGTTTCGGTGCATACCGCTGATTACGGCCCCAAAGATGGAAGTGATTTAGAACATTGGATGCGTGATTTGCTGGCTAAGCATCAGATTGCAGCCGATGGCGAGATTTGGCTGCATACACTTCCGCGCGTATTGGGCTGGGTGTTTAATCCGGTGAGCTTTTGGTATTGCTACGCCCAAAGTGGTGAGCTGCGCGCTGTGTTAGCCGAAGTAAACAACACCTTTGGCGAAACCCACCTCTATTTACTTGTTGGCTTTGAAAAAGACGGTATCCAGAGCCACACCCGTATTGAAAGCAAAAAAATGCTGCATGTTTCGCCGTTTTGCGAGGTAGCTGGGCATTATCAATTTAGGTTTCGTGACACTGCCAGCACGGCGTGGGTAGGGATTGATTATTTTGATCACAATGGCCTGCTGCTCAAGACCTCGATAGGCGGCCATATCCAAGATTTAAATAGCGCCACGCTGCGCCACGCGCTCTTGGCCCAGCCTTTCTTGACGCTTGGTGTATTCGCCCGTATTCATTGGCAAGCCTTCAAGTTATGGCGAAAACGTGTGCCATTTTTTAGCCAACCCGCTCCACCCACCACTTCTTTGACTGTGTCAGAGGACAAACCATTATGAGTCAATCTCAAGCTCTGCAAACGATAAGCCGTAGTGCGCCCACCGCGGCTAAATTGTTTCTGAATCTATTAGCCCGACTGCAGCACGGTCATTTGCAATTGATCACGCCAGAGGGCACCCATCTGATGTTTGGCGATTTGCATCAGCCACCAAGCGCCACTTTGCAGATTCATGATTGGCGCGCCTGCCAGCGAATTTTACGCGCGGGTGATATTGGTTTTGCCGAAAGCTATGAGGCGGGCTGGATTGATTCAGCAGATTTAACGGCCTTACTGCGGCTGGCGATTCGTAATCAAAACGTGCTGGATAAAATGGTGTTTGGCGGTAAATTGGCAACGCTATGGTATCGGCTTAAGCACCTATTTAGACGCAATACCCGTGAGGGTAGCCGCAAAAACATTCATGCCCATTACGATATTGGTAATGCGTTTTATCAGCTTTGGCTTGATCCAACTTGGACCTATTCTAGCGCGATGTTTCATGGTGAGTATGCGCAAAGCCTGCAGCAGGCTCAGCTCAATAAATATCAGCGGATTATTGATACGCTAGCACTCAGCGCGGGCAGCCGAGTGCTTGAAATTGGCTGCGGCTGGGGCGGTTTTGCTGCATACGCCGCGCGGCAAGGCATTGATGTACATGGCGTAACCATTTCTGCGGCGCAACTCGCCATTGCTCAAGAGCGGATTACACGGCAAGGTTTGAATTCGCTGGTGCAGCTGGAGTTATGCGATTACCGAGATCTGACTGGCCAATATGATGCGATTGTGTCAATTGAGATGTTTGAGGCCGTAGGGGAGGCATTCTGGCCAGAATACTTTGAAACTGTGGCGGCCCGCTTAAAGGTGGGCGGTCAAGCCTTGGTGCAAAGCATCACCATTGATGAAAATGCCTTTGAGCGTTATCGCAGCGGCACAGATTTTATCCAGCAGTATATTTTTCCAGGCGGCATGTTGCCCAGCCCAGAGCGCTTTGCTGCCAAGGCGCAATCGGCAGGCCTTAAAACCACCGATCAGTATCATTTTGGCGGTGATTACGCCGAAACACTGCGCCGCTGGAAGGCCGCTTGCCGTAATGAAGCGGCAGCGATTGCAGACCAAGGCTTTGATGAGCGCTTTATGCGAATCTGGATGCTGTATTTTGCCTATTGTGAAGCGGGCTTTGATGAAGGCAAGACCGATGTCGTGCAATTCTTATTGCATAAGGATCATTAAAATGCGCAAGATTGCTCTCTGCATATTGATCGCTCTGGCTAGCATCGCCTTACCTGCTAGCGCTGCCACATGGCGCGATGAGCTACCGCAAGCTAAGGCCTTAGGCAGCGGCGATTTGACTTGGTTTAGGCTGCGGATTTATACCGCTAAATTATGGAGTGAAAGCCTGCAATTTAGCCTTAACGCCCCATTTGCTTTGGAGCTGACTTACCACCGTAGCATTAGCCGTACTCAGTTTGTTGAAACCAGCATCGATGAAATCAAGCGCTTATTTGGCAAGCAATACAGCGCTGAGCAGCTCAAACGTTGGGAAGTTGAAATGTATCGCGCCTTTACCAATGTCAATGAAGGCGATCAGTTGATTGGGGTCTTTTTGCCAAATCAAGGCTGTCGTTTTTATAATCGCAATCAGCTACTTGCGGATATTCGTGATCCAGAATTTGCTAAAGCTTTTTTTGCTATCTGGTTTGATGAGCGCACTAAGGATAGCGGCTTGCGTGAGCAATTATTAGGTAGCGCAAAATGAGTCGCGCAACGCATCCACGCTGGCGCATGATGGCCTACGGCTTACTGGGCCTGCCACTGGCAATGGCTGCGTTGCCGGTGTATGTGCAAATCCCCGCGTATTACAGCAGCAATTTGGGCTTGGCTTTGGCCAGCACTGGCTGGGTGCTCTTTTTGGCACGGCTAGTGGATACCCTGCAAGATCCATGGCTAGGGCGCTATATCGATTGCCTGCATGGCGGGCTTAATCCTTGGCTTATTGCTGGTGCTGTTTTGCTGGGTTTGGCTTTTTTAGGGCTTTGGCTACCCCCAGTATCTACTGTGTATCTTGGGGCATGGCTGGCAGTGATGCTGGTGGTGGCCTACACCGCCCATAGCATGCTCAGCATTGCGTATTTATCATGGGGCGCTCGGCTTTCGGCTGATGAATCTAACTCAAATGTGGCGCTACTTGGCGCGGCGGCATGGCGTGAAGGTGCTGGATTACTAGGGGTGATTTTAGCCAGCGTGATTCCAAGCTGGATTTTAACCCAGCCTGTAGCCACCATTCCTAGCCATCTTGGCCATTACTGTTTGAGCTTTGCAGCCATCTTGGCATTGGCCTTGTTCGCCCTTATTTACTATGCACCGCGCTGGCAGCGCAAAGTGAACCGGCACTCTAGTTGGCAGCAGCTATGGCACACCATGCAGGCCAATCAAGGCTTTAAATCTTTGCTCCTCCCCTATTTTATCAATGCCATATCAGTGGCTATTCCATCTACTTTGGCGCTGTTTTTTATCAATGATCGTCTTCAAGCCACCAGCTATGCAGGTGCATTTTTAGCCACTTATTTTGTGGCGGCGGCGGTCGGGCTACCGCTGTGGGTGATGCTGGCTAAAAAAGTGGGCGCTTTGTGCGCTTGGCGCTGGGGGATGTTACTGGCGATTCTGGCTTTTTGTAGCGCAGCGTTGCTCGGTGTTGGTGATTATTCGGCCTATTTAGTGGTTTGCATTGCGGCAGGTTTAGCGCTTGGTGCAGATCTTGCGCTGCCCCCAGTACTCTTGGCGCAGATGATTCAGCATGAGGATTCGCCCTCTATTTACTTTGGTATTTGGACACTGCTGGGCAAATTGGCTCTAGCACTATCGGGCCTGGCTTTGCCGCTATTGGCGCTACTTGATTATCAACCCGGACAAGTTGCTGGCCCTGCTTTGGCTTGGATCTACGCGGGCTTGCCTTGTGGATTTAAATTGTTGGCTTTGTATTTGTTGTATCGAATTCGCCCTCACACAGCCGGAGTAAACGCATGAAAAAATCTTTACTAGCAGCACTCTGCGGCGTGCTCACTGCTTGCGCCTCACCTGATGTGCAGCAATATCAAAAATCTGAACCTAAGCTCGATTTGGCGCAGTACTTTGTCGGTAGCACGGATGCATGGGGTATGTTTCAAAAGCGCAGCGGTGAAGTCGTGAAGCGTTTTCATGTTGAAATTACGGGTACGCAAAACCAAGGCAAGTTAGTGCTGGATGAGCGTTTTAAATACGATGATGGCACAACGCAGCAACGCATCTGGACCTTAGTTCAGCAAGCCGATGGCAGCTGGCGGGGGACGGCTGATGACGTTAAAGGTGTAGCAATCGGCAAAATATCTGGCAATGCTCTCAACTGGCAATACACAATGTTGTTACCGGTGGATGGCAAAACCTATGAAGTGCAATTTGACGATTGGATGTTTCTGATCGACAACAAATCAATGATGAATCGCGCCAGCATGCAAAAATTTGGCTTTGAGCTTGGGCAAGTAACGCTATTTTTTAAGAAAAGAGACTAATCATGTGGCCGCCGATGAACCCCGTGATACCAAGCTGGCTTAATCAGCGCATCTGGCTGATTGGCGCGTCCAGCGGGATTGGTGCGGCGCTCGCCAAGCAAGCGCTTAGCGCAGGTGCCCACGTTACGCTATCGGCAAGGCGGCTGGCGCAGTTAGAGCAAATCGCGCAAAGCCAGCCCAAGGCCCATGTGCTTGCCTTTGATGCGAGCGAGCAAACCGCTTGGCCCGCAGCGTATGCAGCCGCTTGCGCTGCAATGGGTGGGGTGGATTTAGTTGTTTTTTGCGCTGCAGATTATCGCCCCGAGCGCAGTTGGGAAGTCACCCCCGCCGGTGCCGCCCAGACTTTAGCCATTAATCTAGGCGCGGTATATTCAGGCCTTGCAAGCATCTTGCCAAGCATGCTGGCGCAAGGCAGCGGCGGTATCGCGCTGGTTGCCAGTGTGGCTGGCTATATGGGATTACCCAATGCTACGGTATACGGCCCAAGCAAAGCGGCTCTGATCAATTTGGCTGAAATTTTATACAGTGATTTACACCCAAAGGGTTTAGGCGTTTATTTGATTAATCCAGGCTTTGTAAAAACTGAACTAACGGCTAAAAACGTATTCACAATGCCCGCGCTGCAAACCTCGGAGCAAGCCGCTACGGCCATTTGGGGCGGCATCAGTGCTGGGCAATTTGAAATTCATTTTCCGCGCCGCTTTACCCAAATTCTTAAGCTATTACAATTGTTACCCTACCGCCTGCGCTTTGCACTTTTCCACCATTTTTTAAAGCTATCATGACTAAACTGACCGCCTTACTTGATTGGTATAGCCAAATTAGCCCGCAAACATTGCCGCAATTAGGGCAGTTTTACGCTATTGATGCGCGCTTTAAAGATCCATTTAACGATGTGCAGGGTGTGGTGGCGATCGAAGCTATTTTTAGCCACATGTTTGCCACCACGGACAAGCCGCGCTTTATCATTGCAGAGCGGCTTGAACAAGGCCAACAAGCATTTATCACTTGGACGTTTGAGTTTAATTTGCAAGGCAAACCTTATCAAATCATCGGCGGCTCACATTTGGTTTTTAATGCGAATGGTTATGTTACGCTGCACCGCGATTATTGGGATGCTGCGGAAGAATTACTGCAAAAACTCCCGCTTATTGGTGCACCCATCCGTTGGCTGCGCCGCCGATTTAAATGTCAACATTCAGCGCATCTTAGCCATGATTCAAACCCTCAAGACCATGCTGGCTAAGGTTGGACCGCTTACAGCTTTTAGATAGGGCTAGAGCATTTCTCGATTTATGCCAAATATACAGGCTAGCTTGGCTTGTTGTTATTCTGCTCATTTTTTGTTGTTTGCCTGAGAGTATCAACGTTAAGGAATATGGCTCGTAGGGGGCGCTGCTTGCCCTGCATATACGGCTTTGTCTCAGCAATAGGCAGAATCAGCTGGTTTTCCGTAAGATTATATAAAGCTTCAGAAGGAATTATGAGGCTTTTTGTTTGTACAGTAATTTTTGCAGGGATGGCTAAACTAAGGTTTGAATCTATGCCGTAAGTAGGGGAAAGCATGTGTTATCTAATTAAAAACTGGGGCCTTATTTTGCTGCTTTGCAGCAGCATGCTATACGCCGAAGAGGTGACCATCTTTTTTAATGATGATTATCGCCCTGTCAGTTATAAGAATGCGCAAGGTAAGCCGGTTGGGCCAGCTTATGATCTGTTGAAATACCATGAGGGTCGAGGTAATACAAAATTTATTTTTGAATTAAGTAACTGGAAGCGTGCTTATGAAATGGCACTTAGGGGAAAAGGAGGGGTGATCGGCCTGTCTAAAACAAAAAAGCGTATGGCACTGTTTGATTATTCTGAGCCTTTTTATCTTATTCCGATTGATGTCATTGTAAAAAAAGGAAATGAATTTACTTTTAATTCAACTGCTGATTTAAAAGGTAAAGTGGTAGGTGTGACGAATGATGCTAGCTATGGCAATGAATTTAATGCCGCGATGGAAAATAAGGTGTTTGAAGTTGATATAAATTACTCTATAGCTGTACGCTTAAAAAAACTACTTTATGATCGTATTGATTGTATTGTAACCGGTGGAGGGGAAAATGGATTGCTTATGGGGTTAAAGTCAGATCCATTTTTATATGAAAAACGTGATCAGTTTGTTATATTGAAGCATGGATTAGGCGCTGATCCTTTGTATCTTGGGTTTCATAAAAAAATGAAAATGCAACATTTTCTGCTGGATTTTAATAAGTCAACCTGATTATGTCTCTTGCTCAGGAGCCCTTGATTTAGCCATTCGCGCGGCGTAAAGTGAACGAACGTTCTTCTTTGCGGAGGTGGATCATGCCCATCAATGGCATTCAGATGCAAAAAGGCTTGTCTTTGCCTGAGTTC
>NZ_JANXSO010000096.1 GCF_025352645.1 Iodobacter sp.
CCATGTTGCTTGGCGATCGTTTTAATACCTGCTTCGCCCGTTAACTATTGCTGAACGGCAGTAAGTTTGAATTGCATTGTGTACTTGGACATAAAAACACCCCAAAAATGGACGGGTGTCCAACTTTTGGGGTGCAGTTCATCTTCAAGGCTAATTTTATTTAAATTTAAACGCGGTGTAGTCATGATTTGCATTGTTTAAATCCATATGAAATAGCAGTGTTTTGATACTAACTATTTACACTAAAACTTGGCGTGTTTCTTTGAAAAACTGATAAATTTGTTGCTCAATTTTCTCATCAATCATCAACTGTGGCCGTTTGCCGTGTGGGCAGGCAAGCACTGGCGTGGTGCCAAATAGCCGGCAAATCAGTGGGCGCTCCATATAAACCGTACAGCCTTGCTCGCCAAGATGCGGGCAGCTCAGATTTTCCAGTGCTTTTTCCTGTTCTGCGGCACTTTTGCGTGGCAGCCTTGCCATTTCTTCGCTTGAGGTTGTAACGGGGCCACAGCAGTCATGGCAGCCTGGGATACATTCGAATGAGGGAATACGCTGGCGGAAAAATCGGATTTTGCTGCTATTCATGAAGATATATCGATTTGGGATGCAGGACCGCGCTATTTTAAGGCAATTTGGATCTTGGTATATGGGAGAGCACCACCATTGGTCTTAAGCTAAGGCTGTGAAGGATGTTTTTTTTCGAGGTTTACTTGAAATTTGTGGCAAAGGCATCATCTGTGGCTTTATAGCATACGCACATATTGTGTTTTTTAATGATGCATTTTTAGCATCATACTTTGGAGTTTTAGAAATGGTACAAGCTACAGCAAGCCACCTTTTAGTAAGCAGCGAAGCCAAATGTGAAGAACTGAAGCAGGAAATCTTGGCCGGTGCTGATTTTGCTGCCGTTGCTAAGAAGCATTCTAGCTGCCCTTCTTCTGCTCAAGGCGGTGATTTGGGCTCGTTCGGCCCAGGCATGATGGTGCCAGAATTTGATAAAGTTGTTTTCAGCGCGCCGTTGAACGAAGTTCAAGGCCCTGTAAAAACTCAATTCGGCTATCACTTGCTGATCGTAAATAGCCGCGGTTAGTTAACGATTGCTTGTTTTTTGAGCATAAAAAAGCGCATTTCATATTAGAATGCGCTTTTTTTTTGCTAAAAATAAATTAATCTATTTTTAGAAGCTGTAGTTTGCACCAACAGTGAATGTTGATAATTTCAAATCTTCAATTTTTGCATATTGATTGTATTCTGCACGCAAGCTAAAGTTTTTATTGAATGCGTATTGAGCACCAATACCAAATAATGCTTTGGTTTGAGTTTCTTCTTTAGACTTAGAGTAGCCGAAGATGCGAGATTCTTCTTTTGCAGTTGTTTTAATGCTTGCAACACCTAGACGGCCAAATACGCTAAATGCATCGTTGAATGGATACGAAGCTAATACGGATGCTTGTACTGCTTTTGCTTTAAGAGATGCACTAGCAATAAAGTAATTTTCTTCAGCTTTACCAAAATCACGGTAACCTAATTCAGCCGCCAGATATGGAGAAAACTTATAACCACCGTTAATACCCCAGGCCGCATTGTTTTTGTTGAAATTTTGATCGTTGATATCTGCGGACATGTTACTGCTACCTAAGTCTGCACCAATGTAAAAGCCTTCAGCAAATACTGGTGAAGCAATCAAAGTGGATAAAACTAAGGAAGCAAGAATATTTTTTTTCATTTATTTTTCTACAAAGGAATATTAAAAGAGATAAATCATGATGTAAGTAAAGCTACTTATGCAATGGGAATTTCATTACAAACTGGATGCGAATACTAGCATCAACTTTTATCACTTAAGCCGTAAATATTTCCGCGTATTGGCGGGAATATTTTTTGTGATGAATTGCTTAATTAGGCTTGCAATATTGCATTGGAATAAATATAAACGCCACTTCATTTTAAAGTGGCGTTTATATTTTACGGGCTTAGAAATAGAGATTTTACATCTCTTGCAGCACTTCAATTCCCAATAAATCTAAACCCGTTTGCATGGTCTTCGCTGCGGCTTGGCAAAGGGCTAAACGGCTGCTGCGAATCTCACCTTCGGCTTTTAGCACTGGGCAGGCGTCGTAAAAGCGTGAAAAGCGGGTAGCCAGTTGGTAAAGGTAGCTGCATAAAATATGCGGACAAGTGTCGTTTGCCGCTTGTTGTAGCGTATCTGGGAACTGTATTAGGGTGAGGGCGAGTGCGTGCTCTGCTGGCTCGATTAATTCGATTTTGGCCTTGGAGTCTACATCGCCAGCCTGACGGAAGATGCTGGCGATACGGGTGTAGGCGTATTGCAGATACGGCGCGGTATTGCCTTCAAAGCTAAGCATGCTATCCCAGTCGAATACATAATCGCTAGTGCGATGCTTGGATAGATCTGAGTATTTTACCGCAGCAATACCTACTGCATGGGCGATATGCTTGCGGGTGGCTTCGTCCATATTTGGATTTTTGCTGCTGACTAAATCAAAGGCACGGCTTTCTGCTTCAGAGAGTAAATCGACCAGCTTGATCAGCTCGCCACTGCGGGTTTTGAATGGTTTGCCATCATCGCCCATCATCGTGCCAAAGGCGACGTGTTCTAGGTGCGTGTCAGCAGGCACAAAGCCTGCTTTGCGAGCAAGGGTAAACAACTGCTGAAAGTGCAGCCCCTGACGGGCATCAACTACATACAGAATGCGGCTTGCACCCAGTACACCGGTGCGATAGCGGGCTGTGGCTAAATCGGATGTGGAATAAAGAAAACCACCGCCTTGCTTTTGTACAATAAAGGCGGCCGCATCACCGTCTTTATTACGGAATTCTTCAAGAAATACCACTTGTGCACCTTGGCTCTCAGTGAGCAAACCTTGGGCACGCAGATCATCAATGACGACGGGTAAATCATCGTTATAAGAGGATTCGCCTTTCACATCATCACGGGTCAGTAATAGACCTAGCTTTTGGTAAACATCTTCGCAATGCTTCATTGAGATATTCAGGAAGCGTTGCCACAGCGCGCGCACTTCAGCATCGCCCGATTGCAGCTTAACTACATATTCGCGGGATAAATCAGCAAAAGCTGGGTCAGCATCAAAGCGTACTTTGGCAGCGCGGTAGAAGCCTTCTAAATCGCCCAGTTCTAATTCTGTATTTTGATTTTTGTTTTCCAGCATATAGGCGGTTAGCATGCCAAATTGCGTGCCCCAATCGCCTACATGATTCTGGCGGATTACTTTATGGCCTAGATAGCCGTAAATACGGGTTAGCGAATCGCCAATAATACTGGAGCGCAAATGGCCCACGTGCATTTCTTTGGCGAGATTTGGTGAGGAATAATCGATGACAACGGTTTCAGCTAGGGCGACACCGGTGCCTAATTTTGCATCTGTGTGTTGCTCAGCTAGTGTCTTGCTTAAGTACTCATTACTTAAAGTAATATTAATAAAGCCAGGGCCAGCAATTTCAAGCTTATCGGCAATGCCTGCCAGATCAACACAGGCCACAACTTGCTCTGCCAGCTGGCGTGGATTCATTTTAAGTGCTTTGGCCGCCCCCATAATGCCATTGGCTTGATAGTCGCCAAATTCAGGCTTTGATGCCATTTGAATATTTGGAGTGGCATCCGGTGCGCCAACTTGGGCTAGCGCAGCGGCAAAACGGGATGAGATTAGGTGGTGAACGGCCATAATGGATACTCGGTATGAATTTAGCCTCTATTGTAATCTCAATTAGCCGCTGGCGATCAGCTACTTAAGCAAAGCAATTTAGAATACTAAATGTCTATGCCCGTGATAAATACCGATGATGAGATTCGATAATATTTTGTTTGTAGCTCGATGAGAAAGCTAATTTGCAAGGATAGCTTTGCTACAAAAGCTATTTATAGAGGGGTTTATTTCACAGAATGGATTGATAAGCACGATCAAGGCTTGGCAATGCTTGCTAAGCACTCTATTCTTAAATGAAAAATAGCATGTTACTGGCAGGGTGCCGCTGTGAAGCATTTGTTTGAACTAGGGATACATTAATGGCACTAGATCAAAATGAAGATTGGATGTTAGAGGATGACGAGGACGAGTCGTTAGCCTCAGGGCTAATTGTACGTCAGCCTTGGAAACTGCTGATTGTGGACGATGAGCCTGATGTTCATCGGGCTACGGTCTTGGCATTAAAAAACATTACATATAAAGGCCGTGGGCTAGAAATTTTGCATGCTTATTCTGGGCAGCAAGGTTTTGAGGTATTGGGCTCTAATACAGATATTGCTTTAACTATATTAGATGTAGTGATGGAAACCGATGACGCCGGTCTGCGTTTAGTTAAGCGTATTCGTGATGAGCTAGGCAATCAATTAGTGCGTATTGTTTTGCGCACCGGGCAGCCTGGGCATGCGCCAGAGCAGCAGGTGGTGCTTGAATACGATATTAATGATTACAAAACTAAAACTGAACTCGTTGCTAATAAAATATTTACCACGGTCATTGCCTCTTTACGTAGCTTTGAAAGCCTGCATGCCCTAGAAAAAAGTAGCCAAGGCTTAGCAAAGATATTGGAAGGGGCAACCAATCTTTATCAATTGCATTCATTAAAAGAATTTGCCTCTGGAGTGTTAAAGCAAATTGGTGCAATTCTAAATTTAGGCGAGCATGGCATGCTATGTGCCCAGTCTAAAAGCGATCAGCAGTGTTTAGAGATTCTGGCCGCTACCGGCCCATTTAGCTCGCTATTAGATGGTGATATGTTGCCTGAGGATAGCCATTTATTATTGGCCTTAAATACAGCATTAAAAACTAAATGCAGCCAATCTAATTATCCCTATGAAATTTTATATATTGCAGGCCGTAATAGTTATGATTTTGTTGTGCATTTTTCTCCGCCTTGGCCATTAGAACTGGTAGACAGAAATTTATTAGATATTTTCTGTGAACGTATTTCTGCGGCAATGGATAATCTTTATCTTTACCAGCAATTACGCCGTTCTCAAGAGGCCACGGTGATGGCTTTGGCCGATTTAGGCGAGTTTCGGGATCAAACTACTGGGGACCACGTATTGCGGGTGCAAAGGCTGACCGATGCAATTGCTGGGCGTTTAAAAGCCAAAAATGCTTTTCCTGATGAAATGGATAATGCGTTTATGGAAATGGTGGGTATGGCAAGTATTTTGCATGATGTGGGCAAGGTGGGAACGCCAGATCATATTTTGTTTAAGCCTGGCCGCTTGACCCCAGAAGAGCGCGAAATCATGAATCAGCACGCACCGATGGGGGCACAAATTTTAGCTAGAACGGTGGCGCTGGTTGAGGGTACAACTTATTTATCTTTAGGTGCGGAAATAGCGGCAGGGCACCATGAGCATTTCGATGGCAATGGCTACCCCTTGGGCGCTAAGGATTACGAGATTCCGCTTTCGGCCCGCATTGTTGCTTTAGTGGATGTGTTTGATGCTTTGCTGCATAAGCGCCCGTACAAAGAGCCTTGGCCTTTAGAAGAAACAATGGCTTATATTCGCGAGCGCTCTGGCACCCAGTTTGATCCGCAGGTGGTGTCGGCTTTGGATGAGGTAGTGGCGGAAGGCTTGTTGCCTTTGGATTTGTTGCAGGACCCTGCTGATTGAGAGGGCACGGCATGCCGTGCCCCTACAATCTTATTTGGTTTTAGACGTACTCATATTGCCGGGCTTTAGCCGTGGCAGGGCTTGCCCATCTTGATTGAACACATGGAAGGCAGCCGCAGGCGCGGATACTTCTAGTGTATCGCCCAGATTTACTTCTCTATCCCCATCACCACGCACCACAATATCTTGCCCATTTGCTAGGGTGATATACACGTAATTGGCCTCGCCTAAGTGCTCAACAATACTCACCGTGCCACTAAAGCGCTCATTGTGGCGAGCATCTTCGGCGAGATGCTCGGCGCGAATGCCCACTTTAACCAAGTCTCCGGGCTTGGCGCTGCTGCCATTCACTTCGGCAATGATTTTATCGCCTGTTGCCAGCTCGATTTCTACATTTTGGCTGGATGCCTGCAGCACCGTGCCATCGATCAGATTCATTTTGGGCGAGCCAATAAAAGTGGCCACAAACAAATTGGCCGGCTGTTGGTATAGCTCGAGCGGGGTACCAGCTTGCTGGATTTTGCAATCGCTCATCACCACAATTTTATCCCCCAGCGTCATTGCTTCGACCTGATCGTGGGTTACGTAAACAATAGTGGCATTCAGGCTGCGATGCAGTTTGGCGATTTCTAAACGGGTTTGTACCCTGAGTGACGCATCCAGATTAGAAAGCGGCTCATCAAATAAAAATAGCTTAGGCTCACGCACAATCGCTCGGCCAATTGCCACGCGCTGGCGCTGCCCGCCGGATAGCTCACGCGGTAGGCGCTCTAGCAGATGGTCAATTTTTAAAATACCGGCGGCGTGGTGGATACGCTTTTCAATAGCGGCTTTGTCTTCACCGGCCACACGCAGGCCAAACGCCATGTTTTTATACACATTCATATGTGGATACAGCGCGTAGCTTTGGAAAACCATGGCAATGCCACGCTCGGCGGGCGGTAGATCGTTAACCACTTTATCGTCGATCAGCATTTCGCCGCCACTGATGCTTTCTAGGCCGGAGAGCATGCGTAGCAGGGTGGATTTGCCACAGCCCGAAGGGCCGACCAAAACCACAAATTCACCGTGTTGAATATCCAGATTAATATCGGTCAGAATCTGAGTTTTCTTGTCGTAAGACTTGCTTAAATGATTAAGTTTTACAGTTGCCATTACATGCTCGCTTGGAATTAGGTTTTAGGAGTTAGTTCTTAGGTTTAAGGGATTGGATTTTGCTGATTCCTGAAACCTAATCCCTGACGCCTATTTCACCGCACCGGAAGTCAGGCCACGGATCAGTTGTCTTGAGAAAATCACATACATAATCAGCACTGGAATCACTGCTAGGCTTAGTGCTGCCAGTACCGAATTCCAATCGGTGACGTACTGTCCAATAAACTGCTGCACGCCCAGCGTGACGGTTTTGGTGGCATCGCCTGGGGCTAAAATCAGCGGAAACCAGAGGTCATTCCAGACTGGGATCATGGTAAACACCGCCACGGTGGCCACTGCAGGGCGAATCAGTGGCAGGATAATCTGGAAGAAAATTTTGAACTCTCCCACGCCATCGCAGCGGGCCGCTTCTTTTAGCTCTTTGGGTACTTGGGCGATAAATTCGCTCAAAATCATTACCGCCAGTGGCAGGCCTTGGGCGGTGTAAACCAGCACCAGTGCGGTGAGGGTGTTGATTAGATCTAGCTTTACGATCAGCTCTAAGATTGAAACGGTGCCAAGGCGGATTGGCACCATAATGCCAATGGCCAGAAACAGTGCCAGCAGGCGGTTGCCGCGAAACTTGTATTCAGATAAGGCCCATGCGGCCATCGCACCAAACAGCAAAATCAGCGCCAGCGAAATCAGCGTTACCGACAGGCTGTTGCCAAAATAAAGCAAGAAATCAGACTTGGCTAAAACCTTTTGAAAGCCGATCAGGGAGAAGGTGTCGCTATTGGGCAGCGCCAGCGGATCATCAAAAATGGCCGCGCGGCTTTTAACCGAGTTAATTAGGATCAGCAGAATAGGAAACAGCGCCAGCAGCGTGTAGCAGAGCAAAGTCAGCTGCACCACCAGGCCCCCAGTTTTGAGTTTTTTCATCGTGTTCTCACTTTAATAGCTAACAAAGCATCGTAGGATCGTAGATCGTAGGGTGGGCACAGTTTCATCGTGCCCACGCGGCAGCCAGCATTCACCTAGTGCGCTAGCGACTTCTACCCCACGCGTGGGCACAAAATCGTGCCCCCCCTACGACTCTGTACGCACAGAATTTTTAGGTATTTTTTTTACATAAAAACTTACAACTCAAACCTTTGCAGTTTGCGTTGTACCAAGAAGAAATAAGCGCCTACGCCGCTCAGAATCACTAAGAACATCATGGTGGCGACGGCTGCGCCCATGGTGGGGCTGCCAATCTGGCTTTGGTAGCCAAAAAAGGTGCGGTAAAACAGCGTGCCCAAGATATCCGTGCTGTAGTTGGGGCCAGCAATCGCGCCTTTCACCGAGTAAATCAGATCAAACGCATTAAAGTTGCCAACAAAGGTCAGAATGGTGACAAGCCCTAGCGTGGGCAGAATCAGCGGCAGCTTGATTTCCCAGAAAATACGTAAGCTGCTTGCGCCTTCAACGTGGGCGGCTTCAACAATATCTTCAGGCACGGCAAGCAGCGCGGCATAAATCAGCATCATTGGAATGCCAACAAACTGCCAGACTGAGATCATGGCTAGCGTAATTAGCGCCGATCCTTGATCACCTAAAAATGGCGCAAAGTAATCTGCTAAGCCAGCAAAGCCCATCAGTTTTTCACCCACTCCCCACAGCGGCGAGAGAATCAGTTGCCAGATAAAACCAATAATCACTACAGATAGCAGGGTGGGTAAGAAAATCAGCGTGCGGTAGGTTTTTGCGCCTTTTAAGCTTTTTAGACTGAGCAGCGTGGCCAGCAATAAGCCAATCGGGTTTTGGATGAGTAGGTGCAGTAAAAAGAATTTACAGTTATTCCACATCGCGTTCCAAAACGCGTGTGACCATTCTGGATCAAACAAAATGGTGTAATAGTTGGCAAGGCCAGCAAAGCTTTGCTGGCCAGTTTCACTGGTGGTGAAAAAGCCGAGGCGTAAGGTATCGAGCAGGGGTAGGGCGCTAAATACGGAATAGATCAGCACTGCGGGGGCAAGGAACACCACGATATGCCAGGGAAAATGACGCCGCATGACGTGTCTCCAAAAAAATGTCGGCAGCGATGTCGCCGCCGACCAAGATTCACAGTCGAGTGTGAAGAGGAAGAACAAAAATATTGTGGCTCTGCGGGTATTGCGTGGGCACGGCATGCCGTGCCCCTACAGCATTATTTCTGTTGTGGTTTGTACCATTTAGCAAAGCCAGCTTGCACTTGGGCTGCGGCTTCTTTTGGTGCGAGTTTTCCGTTCAATACTTGGCTGTTTACGTTCCACAGCTGGTTTTCCATCGAAGGCTCGCCACGGTTGAGTACTTGTGCGTTGAGGCGAATGGTTGAGCCGCAGCTCTTACGCCATTCCAGCATTTGCTTAGCCACTGGGTCTTTCACCGTGATCAGGTGGTTAGACAGGCTAAAGAAGCCGGTTACTTTATTGGTGTAAAGATCCGCAAATTCTTGCGAAGCCAGCCAAGACAAAAATTTATAAGCGTCTTCTTTGTTCTTAGATTTGCTGTTTACGCCCATGCCGATATCGGTATGGTCAGAGATCTCGCACTTGTCGCCAGCCTTAGGTACAGGTGGTGGGAATGCGCCAAACTCAAAACCGGCTTCTTTATTAAAGTAAGCGATGTCCCATGAGCCGGTTGGGTAAATGGCGGCTTTACCCATAGCAAATAAATTTTGGCTGTCGGCATAAGTTTGTGCCGATGCGCCTTTCGATAGGTATGGAGCCCATTTGCTCATCGCATCCCAAGCCGCTACAAACTGTGGATCTGTAAATTTGGATTTGCCCGAGATCAACGCCTTGCGGCCTACTTCGCCCTTCCAGTAAGGCGCGCCTACGCTGGTAAAGACAATTTGATTAGATTCCCACTGATCTGCCGTGCCTAGGGCGATAGGGGTGTATTTACCACCTTTTTTAATAGCTTCGTTCACCTTTAAAAATTCATCGGTGGTTTTGGGTGGGTTAAGGCCTAATTCTTTGAAAATCTTTTTATTGTAGAAAAAACCATGAATCACAGACGCCATCGGCATACAAAATGCATCTTTACCATCATCGGTTTGCCACGCTACTTTGGCTGAAGCAGGAAAGCTTTCCATGCCTGCCTTGCCGTCGAGCTTATCTAAGCTGCCTTTTTTGTAATTGGCGAGCGACACATCAAACGGGCGGCAAGTAATCAGATCACCCGCAGTGCCACCGGCCAGACGCGCTGTTAGGCTAGAGTCATATTCGGTAGGGGTGGTTGGGGCAAACTTGACTTGAATCGCTGGGAATTTTTTATTGAAGGCGGGAAGCAATACTTCTTCCCACAGTGCTTTATCATCTACGCGCCAAGATTCAATGGTTAATGTGCCTGCTTGGGCGGTGCCTGCAGCAAGTAATGCGGCCATGATTGCGCTTCGAGCAAATGTGTTCATGTAGTGACTCTCCTCAGGGTTGGCCGCAGTAGCTGTTATTTATACGCTTTGTGCGCGGCGAAATGACAATAGCACCCTTGAAAATGTGACACCAAATGGCATTTTTTGGCTATTGTTTTTATTGTAACTATTTGATATAAAACAATATTTTGTTTTTTGTGGTAGATGGAGCGTTACATTTCTTTACGTAGCTTGTTGCGAGCATGCTTATTAAAGTCGCCCTGATGTTCGCTTTGCTGTATTTCTAAGTAAGATCAATTCAATATTGCATGCAACATTTTTTTACAAATCAGCATGATTGCTT
This sequence comes from Iodobacter sp., assembly GCF_025352645.1. Classification (GTDB taxonomy): domain Bacteria; phylum Pseudomonadota; class Gammaproteobacteria; order Burkholderiales; family Chitinibacteraceae; genus Iodobacter. Next base: position 10,507 of record NZ_JANXSO010000096.1, read on the forward strand.
ACGTTATAGTCCGCTGCGCACATCTAACCTGAAAGAGATTCTGGTGATTGAATTCTACAAAATGTTGATATCTATCTGCTTACTGCTGGCTATGAATGCCCATGCAGAAAGCCTAGAGGTATTGCATTGGTGGACTTCTGTTTCAGAGAGGCGAGCAGCGGATATATTGGTGGAGCGATTAAGCAAAGAGTCTTGGGAGTGGAAAGACGCCGCCGTTCCGGGGGGATCTGGTCTTGGGGCCATGAAGGTTTTAAAAAGCCGTGTGTTATCAGATAAAGCGCCACAAGCCGCCCAACTCATTGGCCCTGCGATTGCAGAGTGGGGGGACTTAGGCTTGTTATTAGAGCTGGATGAGGTAGCCAAGCAAGGCGGTTGGGCCAAGTCGATTTGGCCTGCTCCCTATGCTTCGATCCGCTTACGGGGGCATGTGATTGCTGCACCGCTGGGTATTCATCGCATTAATACATTGTTTTACAATCGTAAGATTTTTAAGCAGCTTGGGCTGGCAGCTCCGCAAAGCTGGCCAGAGTTTGAGCGCGCTGCAGAAAAAATTAAACGCGCGGGATTTATTCCATTAGCGCAAAGCAGCGAGCCTTGGCAGGTGGCCACCCTTTTTGAAGCGCTGGTGCTAAGCGAGGGCGGCCCTGCTTATTATCGAGATTTATTTGTGCGCCGCCGAGCCAATGCTTTTTTTGACCCACGTTTAGGCCGCGCCTTAGAGCGGCTAAGGGCTTTGCGCCGCTATATGCCTGATCCGCTCACTGAAAAAACGTGGACACAGATGGCAAAGATGCTGGCAAAAGATGAAGCCGCGATGCTGATTATGGGCGATTGGGTAAAGGGAGAATTAAACGCTTCTGGCCTACTCACCGATGAGGCCTTTAGCTGTGTGCCCGTACCCGGTACCAATGAGATGCACCTCTATAGCATCGATACGCTGGTGATGTTTGCGGGTAATTATATGAAGCAAGCGGGCCAAGAAAAGCTCGCCCAATTATTGCTTACCCCAGCGGTGCAGGCCAATTACAACAAAATCAAAGGATCGGTGCCGGTGCGGCGCGATGCTAATGTTCGCTTAATGGATAGCTGCGCCCGATCCTCTTGGCAAACCTTTGCTAAAGGCAGCACGGTGCAAGCGCCTAGCCTGACACATCGAATGGCATCAGATGAAGCTTTAAAAGACGCGATTGTAGCGCAAGTACACCGCTTTTTTAGCGATAGCCAAATGCCAGTCAGCGAAGCCCAGCGCCGCATGGCCGGCATCGTACGAGCCCTAGGTGCAGAAGAAAAAGAGCCTTAGGCTGAAAAGGAATGCTGAGAATAAAACGATTTTTTATCCACTAAAGACACGAAACTAAATGCATAAGTAGTCAATTACAACCATAAAGGCCAGCTATGAGCCGTAAAATTTTAGTGGTCGATGACGATCAAAAAACCCGTACTTTATTAAAAGCCTACCTAGAAAAAAACCAGTACGAGGTGTATCTGGCGCATGACGGGGCAAGCTTTCTGGCTGAATTTGAGCGCTATCAGAGTGAGCTGAGCTTGGTGATTTTAGACGTGATGCTGCCGGATACCGATGGCTTTGCGCTTTGCCAAGCGGTGCGGCGGCAATCGAATGTGGCGATTATTATGCTGACCGCTAATTCGGATGAAACGGATCGGATCGTTGGCCTAGAGCTGGGCGCTGATGATTATATTGCCAAGCCCTATAACCCCAGAGAATTGCTGGCGCGGATTAAGGCGATTCATCGGCGCAGTGGCATTGATAGCTTGGTAACGCCGCGCTATTACCACTTTTTAGGCTTTTGCCTAGATACCGTAGAGCGCAATTTGATTGATCCTAGTGGGGCTTTAGTGGTGCTGACCGGCTTAGATTTTCAGTTGCTTAAATACTTTGCCGAGCATTCGGGGCAAATTTTGGATCGGAATGTCTTAGCCGAGCAAACCCGTGGCCGCGATGTGGGGCCCTTGGATAGATCGCTGGATGTGCAAATTAGCCGACTGCGGCAAAGACTGCACGACGATGGCAAGCAGCCAGAGCTGATCAAAACCGTGAGAGGTGCGGGCTATGTGTTTTCGGCAGAAGTGACGGCTAGCAGCACAGTAATACCACCCAAATCTTGAAACACGGACTTACACGGAGAGCTCCTTTAGTGTGACTCTTTTGTTTTTATCCGTGGTCCTCTGAGCTCTCCTTTTCCTGCGTGTTTCAAGGTTTGGGTTTGGCTCTCTTCATAGGAACAGCATGCGTTTTAGATTCTTACCTCCCTCTTTGCTTGGGCGTTTGTCTTTGGTGATGGTGCTTGGGGTGCTGACTACCATGCTGATTGGCAATTGGCTTTGGGCGAATCAGCTTAAAACCAAGACCGCGCGGGAGGTGAGTGTGGCGGCGCAGCATATTGGCTCGGCGGCGGCCAGTGCGGTGCGGTTTTTTCAGAGCTTGCCGCCTAATTACCGCCCTATTTTGATCGAGCAATTACGCGATATGGGCGGCACGCGGTTTTTTGTGGGCGTGAACCGCGCCCCTGTTGCCATCCAAGAAATCCCCGAATCGCTACTGTCTAAAACCGTGCTAGAAAAAGTGCGGCAAACCTTGAGCGATGATTTGCCTCGGCTATCCGATACTCGCATCGGCTTTGCCATGCCGGATGGGCTAGTGGTCTCGGATGAAGGCATCACGGTGGCAGATTTGCCGGAAGAATGGGTGCAACACACCTTATTAATTAAGCCTCGTCCCGCACCTATCTTGGTGATTCAGGCCGAGATTGAGCCAGGTGGCTGGCTGTATTTGGCCACTTTAATGCCCGATCCTTATTTCTTAGATAATGGCAATCCACTTCCTTTAGATCGATTACTGCTACAAGGCTTAACGCTGGCCACAGTGCTGCTGATGTCCATCTTGGTGGTGCGCTGGATTACTTTGCCACTGGCGGCTTTATCCGATGCGGCCGTGGCGTTTGGTAAGGGGGAATCGCCGCCGCTGCCTGAGTCGGGCAGCCGAGAGTTTATTCGTACAGCAAGGGCTTTTACCGCTATGCGAGAGCGGATTGCCCGTTATTTAGAGGACAGAGAGCGGCTATTTGCCTCTATCTCTCACGATTTACGCACCCCTATTACTCGGCTTAAATTACGTGCCGAATTACTCGACGATGAGGAGCTTAGCCAAGCCTTTCATGAGGATTTGGATGAGCTGGATATGATGGTCAAAGGCGCTTTGCAAAGCGTTAAAGACACGGATATTCATGAGAATCACACTGAGCTGGCCTTGGATCAATTGCTTGGCCGCATGGTCAGAGATGCCTCTTTGGCTGGCCACTATGTGGAATATCAGGCCTGTGGGCTGAAAGTGATGGGCAAGCCCTTGGCCTTACGCCGAGCCTTAGTTAATTTACTAGATAACGCTTTGTTTTATGGCAAGGTGGCTAGGATTGCGGCACGGCAAGTAGAAGGTGGCGTGTGTATCAGTATTCATGATGATGGCCCGGGTGTGCCTGCTGAGGCACTCGCTACCCTGTTTCAGCCCTATGTGCGTTTAGAGCACGGCAGAAGTAGTAATCAGCAGGGCATGGGGTTGGGCTTGGGGATTGCACAGAATATTGTGCAGGCACACGGTGGTGTGTTGGAGCTATTTAATCATCCCGATGGGGGCCTGCTTGTCAGTGTGACCTTACCAGCCTAAGGCGTGGTGCGTTATTTAAGTTTTTAAATGTCTAAAGATTAAGGCTAGGCCAACCAGCGTGCCCTTGCTGTTTTTTAAATGAATTACCGATTCTTTAATGGGCATGGATTGTCGGTGTGTGCTTAATAGTAAGACCTCTCTTGGAGGAGGGGATGTTTCTATGGCACTGAGTGTAAGGTGGATGAGTGAAACTAATGGGCTGTGTTCTTCTAAAGAAATCACACGATAAATACGGTCAATATGTTTGCCAAGGACGGCCGTAGTACGGCAATTAAGTAAATGAATTGCGGCTGGATTCATATATTCCACCTCTCCATTTAAAGCCACTGCAATTACGCCATCGGCCATGCTGTTTAATATTGAGGCAATTTGCTCTTGCAGCGCGGCATGCTCATTATTGCTAGCGATCTCCTTGCTTATGCCTCGATAGCCTAAAAATTCATTCTTCTCATTAAAATAGGCTTGCCCCGAGCTGCAGATAATAATCCGGTGCTCATTGACATTTAGGGTATAAATAAAATTATAAAAATTTTGCTGTGCATCTAATTGAGCTTTGTGTGCCCGCCAATTTTCTGTAGATAATTGATCATCACCCATTTCCCAGCGGCAGCGGCCAAGTAGTAATGATCGATCTATGGGGTGAGTTTTAAAAAAACCAGCAGAAATTTGTGTAAAACGAAAGTGTGTATCCTGCTCCCAATACCAATCTGTTGCCAGCTCCAGCAAGCTAGTAAAACGCTCACGGCTATTTTGCAACTCGACTAATAGCTCTTTATGCTGGCTAATATCATGCGCAAACATGGCCGAGCCTTCATGCAGCCCTTCTTGATTATAAAGTGGGAATAGGGTGAGTTCGAAATAGTGTAATTCGCCATCCGCATTACGATGCTGACATTCTTGCCGAATCGGGATTGAATTGATTGCTAGTTCCGCAGAAAGTAAAAGTGGCTTGTTTTGGCCTAATAAAATAGGGGAGTGATCAGAAAAATAAATCCGCGCTGCTTGATTGGCATAGACGATATTACCTTGCAGATCACGGCTAATAATGAGATCCCGTGATTGCTCCGCTAATTGTGCCATTTGTTGAAAGTGTTGTTCGTGTTTACGTAAATCTTGGGTGATCTGTTCGGCTAAATCTAATGCAGATTCATGACTATTACGCTGGCGTTGCAGCAAAACGGCAAAAGCGGTAGATAAAATAAGGCCTAAGACCCAAATTAAATATTTAAATATATTTTGTTGTGGAAATGCGCTTTGGTGAGCAAATAGGCGAACGCTCCATTGGCGGCCAGGGAATTGAATAAGCGCGTGAGCACTGAGCTCATTAAATGCTTGGGGCTGTAATTGACCTGGCTTGGGATAAAAAATAGATATTTTTTTTGCTTCAATTAGGCCAGAGGTCGATCCTGTGTCTTGTAGCTGTATTCGAACGTTTTTATTGAGATCTTTGCCTAGCCAATTAATGATATTTTCTATGGATAAAATTGCATTAATTGAGCCTATAAATGCCGCCCGCCGCTCTATTTGATTTGTAGCGCCTTTATTGGGCATATAAATTGGTAAATTTATAATAAAGCCTAGCGGTGATTTTTCAGCATTTTTTAGGGGGGCAATCGCCGAAGTGACTGCTCTACCCTGATCACGAGAATATTCAATTGCAATTAGATTGAGCGTTTGGTCGCTGATATCCAAGCCAATTTGTACATGCGTATTTGGGCCATCTGGATAAAGAAAGTCAATAATTTGATATACAGGGCGAGGGCTGGTGGTTTTTACCGTAAAACTAGGATTTTCTAATTGGCGGGAGCGGGTATAGCTTTCTAAATTTATAGATTGAATTTCGCGAATAAACTGAATAGAAACAAAATTAGGGAAGTGCCCTTGAATATTTTGTTGCTTTAAAATTTGTGTGAAGGCTTGATTCGTAAGATTGGTATTTGCAATGAAGGCGCTTTGTAAGCCCTGTAGAATGTGGTTTTCTTCTTCTAACTGATATTGAACGCGTTCTGCGTAGCTGAGAGCGAGCTGATTGAGCTGGGTTTGTGCGTAATGCTTGTGCTGAATATTGAGCCAAATTTGCAAGCCAACCGTAATCCCAAGCCCAATTGCGAATGTTCGCAGAGCAACACGGTAGTAACGCCAGAGCAATAAAATACTCATTAGGGCGAGTCCTTGCTTTTATGGTAGGGGGCGCTCTAACGGTGGTTAGAGCCTCCCTTTCTTATCGCAGCCTCAAGAAAAATGCGATTACACTGCACTCCAAGGCTTACCCAATGGGCTGAATGTTGGTTTTTGGCCACCCCAAAGTTGTTCTAGATCGTAGTAATCACGCACTGGCGGTAACATCACGTGTACCACCAATGAGCCTGCATCAACTAATACCCATTCGCCTGATTCATGGCCTTCAGTGCTCATGATGTCATAGCCTTTTGATTTCAAATCAACGGCAACATTGTTAGCAAGCGCTCGAACTTGGCGGTTTGAGTCACCAGTACAAACAATCATGCAGTCAAATAGATCGGTCAGTTCGGTGGTATCAAGATCAATAATATCTTTACCCTTGATGTCTTCTAGTGCAGTCATTGCTATTGCACGCATCTGCATTGTGTATTCGTTCATTGCCATTGTTATCTGTTTCCAAAGTAATAGATTTAAAACTGTAAGGCAGTTCTAGGTGTTTCTAGAATAGACGCCCGACTGCTGCAAGGTTGCTGCAATTGGGCTAAGTTCGCTTATATCTTCACCGCGTGCAAGTTTCTCACGCAGTTGCGTGGAAGAGACCGACATCAGCGGGAGAGGTAAAACGCTGATTTTACCCCGAGCCAAGGTCTCTGGGGACGCTGGTTCATATCGTTTGGCCAATTCACTGCTTATGACTTCAGGAAATTGACTAAATCCGGGGCGGTTGGCCACGACCATATGCCCTAGTTCTAACAGTTCTTGCCATCGATACCAGCTTGGCAGATGGGCAAATGAATCGCCACCTATCAGCCAGACTAATAGGCTATGCGGTTGTTCCTGTTGTATCTCTGTCAGGGTATCAAAGGTATAGCTGACACCCTTCCCCCTTACTTCCCTATCGTCACTCAGCAGGTTTTGCTCAGTGGCTAAAGCAAGGTTGAGCCATTCCAAACGCTGGGTGGGCGTGGCTTGGGGGGAGGTTCGGTGTGGTGGTACGCCAGTTGGAATCAAGCGTACTTCGCTTAAGGCAAAGGTATCTCGCAGTGAGCGGGCGAGTGCCAGATGCCCAAAATGCACAGGGTTAAATGTGCCACCATAAATCCCTAGTGCCTGCATTAGCTACGGATTTCGCCATTGCCAAATACAATCCATTTTTCGCTGGTTAAACCATTAAGCCCAACGGGGCCACGGGCATGGATTTTATCGGTAGAGATGCCAATTTCTGCACCTAAACCATATTCAAAGCCATCAGCAAAGCGGGTAGAGGCATTAATCATCACGCTGGATGAATCCACTTCACGTAAAAACTGCCGTGATTTGCTGTAGTTTTCGGTGACAATCGCATCGGTATGATGGCTGCCCCAGGTATTGATATGCTCAATCGCTTCGTCTAAATCGCTGACAATTTTGATTGCCAGAATTGGGGCCAAGTATTCAGTGGCCCAGTCTTCTTCTGTGGCGGCATTAATATGCGGCAGCACGGCTAGGGTTTTGGCGCAGCCACGCAGCTCGACGCCTTTGGCGGCGTAGATGTCGGCCAACGGTGGCAAAATCAGCTCGGCGACAGTATCGTGCACTAGCAGTGTTTCCATGGTGTTGCACGTACCGTAACGATGCGTTTTTGCGTTATCGCTAATGGCAATCGCTTTTACTGGATCTGCTTCGTCGTCGATATAAACGTGGCAAATACCGTCTAAGTGTTTGATGACGGGCACACGGGCGTCTGCGGCAATTCTGGCGGTCAGGCTTTTGCCGCCACGCGGTACAATCACATCTACAAACTCGCTCATGGTAATCAGTTCGCCCACGGCGGCGCGATCGGGTGTTTCAATAATTTGTACGGCGGTGGCGGGTAGGCCTGCAATTTTTAGCCCTTCGCTTACACAGAGTGCAATGGCTTGGTTGCAATAAAAGGCTTCGCGGCCGCCACGTAAAATGGTGGCGTTGCCAGATTTAATACAAAGGCCAGCTGCGTCTGCGGTGACATTGGGGCGGGCTTCGTAAATAATGCCAATCACACCTAAAGGCACACGCATTTTGCCGAGCTGAATGCCGGATGGGCGAAATTTGAAATCACCCATCTCACCTACTGGGTCTGGCAGGCTGGCTATCTGACGCAGGCCATCGGCCATGCTTTCAATTGTTTGGGATGTGATCAGTAGGCGATCCAGCATGGCTGGCTCTAGCTCATGTGCTTGATCCATATCGCGCTTATTTGCGGCGAGCAGCGTATCCGCATCGCGCAGCAGGGCATCGGCAATTGCATTTAATGCCTGATTTTTGGTCTGCGTGTCCGCTTTTGCCATCAGTCTGCTGGCTGCACGGGCTTGGCGGCCCACTTGCTGCATATAAGCTTTGATATCCATTTTTCTACCTTTGGGCCTCTTAAGCTGCAATTATCAGGGTTTAGGCGGTAGTTGCAAGACTGTTACACCGACATTATCGGCTTTTTTACGATTAAACCAGTCTGGTGCAGAGCTTTGTACCGCAATAATCTGCGGGCCGCTGCTCGTATTTAGCCAGATTGGCGAGCCTGAGTCACCAGCAAGCGTATCGCAGCGATGATAAATCGTATTGTTTGGGCGTAAGCGGGTAATTTTGCAGTCTTTATGCGCTGTTAGCTCTGTATCGTGGTCTTCGGCAAAGCCCGCCTGTGTTGCTCGTGATTTTGCGCTGGCAATAACAGCTTTTAATTGGTCTTTTTTGCCATTAAATAGCGGTAGCGGCTCTGGCGCTTTGCCATCAACTAATTTTAGCTTCAACCAAGCGATATCGTAGGCGGCAGCGGAGTCTTGGATGTAAACGTCATCCCCTTTATAAACCAAGCCCTTTTTAAAGCTAGGGTGAAAATATTGCCCGACTACTTGATAGCGCGCCTGATACTCACCTTTATGAAAGCCCGCTTTAAACCAGCGTCCTGCATCCAGCTTTTTTGCATCCATTAAGAAACAATGTGCGGCAGTAATGGCTAAATCAGGCGCGACTAGCGTGGCGGTACAGGTACTTGCTGCCACCGTTTCTAGCTGGCCAATCGCTGCAAATGGCGGTGCATAAGGGGCGGCAATAAATACCCTATCATCCTGGCCAAAAAACAAAATTTTGTTTTCTTTACTGGTTTGGGCAAAAACGCTGGAGCTGAGGGCAAGAAGAAGGATGGCGTATTTCATATCTTATTTATAAGTTTTGATCGTGCTAAATATTGCGGCTTTGGGCTGCAAAATGTATGCACAAAAAGAGGGTGAAGAGTGATTAGGATAAGTTGATGACGTTTAGTTCATTCACTTATGCAAATCGTTCTTTTAAAACAACAAAAACGGGGACCGAGGTCCCCGTTTTTGATACAGCGTTTGGTATTACTTAGCAGCAGAAGCGGCAGAAGCAGCAGATGCGTGCTTTTTAGCTTGAGCTTTTTGTACTGTAGAAGCAGCAGAAGCAGCGGCTTTCTTAGCTTGAGCTTTTTGTACTGTAGAAGCAGCAGAAGCAGCAGCTTTCTTAGCTTGAGCTTTTTGTACTGTAGAAGCAGCAGAAGCAGCTACTTTCTTAGCTTGAGCTTTTTGTACTGTAGAAGCAGCAGAAGCAGCTACTTTTTTAGCTTGAGCTTTTTGTACTGTAGAAGCAGCAGAAGCAGCTACTTTCTTAGATTGAGCTTTTTGTACTGTAGAAGCTGCTGGAGCAGCTTTCTTAGCGTGCTTTTCAACTTTAACTGTTTTAACAGTAGAAGCTGTCGATGCGTCAGCAGCGAATGAAGTAGCTGAAACGAAAACTGTAGCGAGCAATACGGCAAGAAGCTTGTTCATTTGATTTAGATCCTGAATGATTTATTGGGTTGGTCATGCTATGGGATGGATTATCAACACTTCCTTGCCGAAGTTCGATAAGCACTTGGTAGCAGTCTGTAACGCTATGTACGTTGGCTACGATAAAGGTAGGCGATGAGCGTAGTTACCACGGTTGCCTATAGCACGGAGCGACCCGCATCTTTTAATGGAGTTGGCCAACTCAGGGTAACGCGTGCGCCGCCTAATGGTGCATCGCTAATTGCTGCCGATCCCCCGTGCCCGCGCATAATCATTGAAACGATGGCGAGGCCAAGCCCAAAGCCGCCGGTTTGGCGATTACGGCTGACTTCTAAACGCTCAAAGGGTTGCAGCAGGCGTTGGCGCTCAGATTCAGGAATCCCTTGGCCATTATCATCAATATGTATTTGCGCCCTGCCGTTTTCCCATTGCACCGTTAGTGCAATTTGAGTGCCGCCATAGCGCCGAGAGTTGCTCATTAAATTAGCTAAGGCACGGGTTAGGTAATGACTATCTGCTTCCAAATAAGGTGTTTGGCCTGGTAGTAGATTGATAAGCTCGGGGGTAATGGAGCTTTGGCTACTAAACTCGCTGATTTGTCGCCGTAGCCACGGCAGAATTTCTATGGGCTGGGTTTCTAAATTGAGTTGGGGCTTATCTAAAGTCGACATGGTGAGCCATTCTTCGATTAACTCGTCGATTTGGCCTAGATCGCGCTCAATGGCAATAATTTGCTCGCTGGTAGACGCTCCGCTTTTTATGGCTTCTAAACGATAACGTAGCCTAGCTAAGGGGGTGCGTAAATCATGCGACACCGCATCAATCAGCGCCTTGCGGCTGGCGGTGAGTTCTTCTACATCGTGGGCCATGCGATTAAAGGTGACGCCTAGCGAATTCAGCGTTGAGCTTTCATTAAGGGTTACCCGAACACTGAAATCCCCTTCGCCCAGTTGGCGGCTTTGCCGTGCCATATGTTGTAAATCTCGCCAAAGCGGGCGCATCCACAGCCAAGTAGGCAATCCAAGCGCTGCACACATGAGTAACAGCGCCACCATGTCAGGCCAAGAAAAATTGTCCAGCCGCTGCAAATAAGGCACCGGCCCCAGTACCACCATCAGCTCGGTATGGGGAATGCGGTGTAAATAAACGTCCTGATTTTCTAGGAAAATAATGTCGCCATTGATCAGTGCCTGCTGATTACTTTTGCTGAGTGTGTAGGCGTTGAGTGTTTCAATTTCTACTGGTAGAGGCAGTTTGTTTTTAAGGCGCTTAACTTCATCATGCCAAATTGAAGGGGGTAAATCGCCAAGGGTGGACTCGATCACGCTGATGGTGGTTTTGAAAATATCCGATAAATAATGTTGATTACTGCTTTCAAATAGATTTTGATAGAGCTCATCAATCACAAAGGATGACGCCAAAAAACAGACCACCACGGTAAGATAAAAGCGTAGAAAGAGTTGGCGCATAGGGGACCGCTTGTTGGGGATGGGGAGACTGTTATTTGTTAGTAGGTAGATATGAGGTAAAACTATTTTTTGCCCGTAAAAATCACTACGGTTTGTTGACGCTGCATTCACAATTACGCTGAGCCGTGAATTCAGCGTCAACAGACTTTAAAGGCGCTATAGCTTATAGTTTTTGTAGAGCGAGCTTAGCTTTTTGGCTAGGCCTATTCGTGATTTTTTGTGAGCTATGCAGTAATTTTGATTCCCGACGCTCGCTTACTCTTGCCACCAGATGTCCGTGGCAAATAAATAACCTTTATGGCGGATGGTTTTTATTTTGCGTGGCTCATGTGGATCATCATCCAGCTTTTTGCGCAGACGTGAGATCGCCACATCGATGCTGCGATCCATTCCGTCGTACTCAATGCCGCGTAATACTTTTAATAAGTGATCGCGCGATAAAATATCGCCGGCTTGGCTGGCTAATGCCCACAGTAAATCAAAATCACCCGTGGATAAGCCTAGCGCTTCGCCGCGATAACTGGCGGTGCGGTTGCGTAAATCAACCAAAAGCTGGCCAAAATTTAGCGTAGAGCGATCGGCCGCAGGTGCTGGGCTGGATACAAGCGGCGTGCCGCTGGCCGTTTTGCGTAGATGGGCACGAATTCGGGCCAGCAACACCGAGGGCGGTGTGGTTTTAACCACGTAGTCGGTTGCGCCGATTTCAAAGCCTAGAATCTGATTCATATCGCTATTGAGCGAAGTGAGCAAAATCACTGGGCCAGTCCAAAATTCGCGGATTTCGCGGCATAGCGTTAGGCCATCTTTGCCGGGCAACATAATATCGAGCAAGACCAGCGATGGTGGGTTATTGCGCACCGCTTCAATGAGGCCGCTGCCATCGGGTAAGACTTCAACAGTAAATTCAAACGAGCGTAAAAAACTTCCAACCAGCTCCGCCAGTTCTGCATCATCTTCAACAAAAAGAATGCGATGGTTCATTATTATTCTCGTGGATTGGATTTGTTACGAAGGGAAAAGCGCTTTGCAGGGTAAAACCAGTCAGTAGCGCAGTATAAGTAGCGTTGATTAAAAGCCAGCGTAACTCGCTTCGCGAGTAATGAGACAAAGGTTTTTCAGCATGCTACGCCATGGTGGGAGCGCTTTGCTGGAGCAGTTTTGTCTCTCTACTTACGGATGTTTAAGCACTGATGATAAGGTACTTTTTATGTAGCTCTTCTTTGGTTTCCTTGTGTTCAGGATCAAGTGGAATACAGTCAACAGGGCATACTTGCTGGCATTGTGGTTCATCGTAGTGCCCTACGCATTCGGTGCAGAGGTTTGGATCAATTACATAGATCTCGTCGCCTTGGCTGATGGCACTATTCGGGCACTCAGGTTCGCAAACGTCGCAATTGATACATTCATCAGTAATGATTAGAGCCATGACGCAAAATCCAGTGCAATTAAACAGATAGGCAAATTGTCCCATGTTCTGCTATGCCACGACAACGCTACTGTTAAAAAGCTGACGAGGCGTAGAGTGTCTGTCTGATTTTTGTTAAATAAAATCGATGTAATGGGCCAGAATAATGGGCGATAGCTGGGGGCCTGCGGTAGTTCAGGTTAACAATTATCTTGGTCTAGTCTAAGTCAGTAGCGCCCTTTTAGGGCAGAATGGTCTTTCCTTCATCTTTGCTTGGAGTACACCGTATGGGACTTATTGATCAATTAGCTGGGCAGTTGTTGGGCGGAAAAGAATTACCAGATGGTTTAGTTCAGTCTTTATCTGGCTTATTGGAGCAACAAGGCGGTATTTCGGGCTTGGTTGAAAAATTTCAAAACGGTGGCCTAGCCGATATCGTGCAGTCTTGGGTGGGGACAGGGGATAACTTACCGGTTAGCAGCGAGCAAATTGAAGCTGTTTTAGGTGGCGATGCTATTGGTTCTGTGGCAGAAAAACTGGGTGTTAATCCTGGTGATGCCGCAGCCAAAATTTCTGAATACTTACCGCAAATTATTAATCAACTCACTCCAAATGGTGAAGTGCCAGAAGGAAGCGGGAATTTGCTTTCAGCTGGGCTAGATATGCTGAAAGGCAAGTTGTTTGGTTGAGATTTGCGGATAAAGCGATTAGGAAAGCCCCTTGCGTGAACTGCACCCCAAAAGTTGGACACCCGTCCATATTTTTGGGGTGTTTTTATGTCCAAGTACACAACGCAATTCAAGCTTTCTGTCGTTCAGCAATATTTAACGGGCGAAGCAGGCATCAAAACGATCACCAACCAACATGGTATCGAGCAGGCCATGTTTCGTCGCTGGGTGAGGTCGTTTCGCCAGCATGGCGAATCGGGGTTAGCGCCTAAATACAGTCATTACAATGCCGCATTCAAGCTCTCCGTGCTCCAGCACATGTGGGACAATCATCTTTCCCAGCAGGAAACGAACGCTTATTTTGATATACGTAGCCCCGCTTGCTTGAGCCAATGGAGCGCACAGTATGATGCTGGTGGAGTTGCTGCCCTTGAACCCGCGCCTAAAGGTCGAAAGAAATCACCCATGCCCATCGCCGAAAATAACACTGCTCCCACGCTGGTTGATGATGAAACCCGTAGCCGTGAAGAACTCATTGCAGAAAACAAACGCCTCCGTTTAGAGGTGGCCTACATAAAAAAGTACAATGCCTTAGTTCAAGCCAAAGCCCAATTGGCGCAGCAGAAACAGCGCAAATAGTGCTTGAATTAAGGTCACAGTTTCCATTGGCTGATTTGCTGAAACACGCTGATTTGCCGCGTAGCACCTTCTATTATCAGAAGCAGGCTTTGGCGGTGAGCGACAAGTATCAAAATGTCAAAACGCAGCTTAAATCACTATTTGCTGAACATAAAGGCCGCTATGGTTATCGGCGGCTCATGCTGGCGCTCAGAAAAAAAGGCGAATGGCTGAATCACAAAACGGTTCAGCGTTTAATGCAAGAGCTGGGTTTGAAGTCGTGCGTTCGGCCTAAAAAGTACCGTTCATACAAGGGTGAATGCGGCAAAGTCGCGCCAAATATATTGCAGCGGCAATTTAGTGCGGACAAACCGAATCAGAAATGGGTGACGGATGTGACTGAGTTTAATGTGCAGGGAGAAAAGCTCTATCTGTCACCGGTGCTGGATTTATACAATGGAGAAATTATCGCTTTTGAAATGGCGCGCCGCCCGGTATTTGCGCTGGTCAGTCAAATGCTAAAGAAAGCTTTAGCCAAACTGAGCGCGGATGAAAAGCCGCTGCTGCATTCAGATCAAGGTTGGCAGTATCAAATGGCAGGGTATCGGCAGCAATTGGCCGAAAAAGGCATGGTGCAAAGTATGTCAAGAAAAGGGAATTGCCACGATAATGCAACGATGGAAAGCTTCTTCGGCACGTTGAAGTCAGAGTTCTTCTACTTAGAAAAATTCACTAGTCTTGAGCAACTAGAGCAAGGCATCGTGGATTACATTCATTACTATAACCACGACCGAATCAAGCTGAAATTAAAAGGGCTGAGTCCTGTGCAATACAGAACCCAGACCTTGAGTACCTAGCTTTTATACTGTCCAACTAATTGGGGTCAGTTCAGAAATCGTGGGCTTTTTTATAATGCAAGGCAAAAATCCGCCATTAAAATTTACAGCACTTTAGCAATCGCATCGGCTACATAATCAATATTTTTAGTATTCAGCGCAGCCAAGCAAATGCGGCCAGTCGATACAGCGTAAATGCCGTATTCGTCTTTCAGCACTTCAACTTGCGCCGCTGTCAGGCCGGTATAGGAGAACATACCGCGCTGAGCCGCTACAAAGCTAAAGTCTTGCGCTACACCGCGCTCAGCCAGCTTGGCAACCAAGCTGGTACGCATGGCACGGATACGATCACGCATACCTGCTAATTCGTCTTCCCACTGCTGACGCAGTTCTGGGCTAGACAATACCGCCGCCACTACCGCGCCACCATGGATCGGTGGGTTGGAATAATTAGTACGAATCACACGTTTCAGTTGGCTCAGCACACGACCGGCCTCTTCACGGTTTTCTGTCACGATAGACAAAGCACCTACGCGCTCGCCATACATCGAGAAGCTTTTAGAGAAAGAGCTAGAAACAAAGAATTGCAAACCAGAGGCAGAGAACAAACGCACCGCAATGGCATCTTCCTCAATGCCATCGGCAAAACCTTGGTAAGCCATATCTAGGAACGGCACTAAATGACGTTCGCGGCAGGCGTCTACGACTTCAGCCCACTGCGCATCACTCATGTCCGCGCCAGTTGGATTGTGGCAGCAAGCATGCAGCACCACGATAGAGCCTGCAGGCATACTTAACAGAGCGGCCTTCATGCCCACAAAATTAACGCCACGAGTCGCTACATCGTAATACGCGTAGTTTTCAACTTTAAAACCAGCCGATTCAAACAAAGCACGATGGTTTTCCCAGCTTGGATCACTGATATACACGCTGGCATTGGCATCAAGGCGTTTGAGCAAATCAGCGCCAATTTTCAGAGCGCCAGTGCCGCCCAAAGCTTCTGCGGTGACTACACGGCCCGATGTGACTAACTCACTTGTCGCACCAAATACCAAATCCTGGACCGCTTTATTGTATAAACCAAGGCCTTCAATTGCTTGGTAGCCACGTGGTGGCTGTGCATCCATACGAGTTTTTTCTGCCGCTTTTACCGCAGCCAGCAATGGGATTTTGCCATTGTCATCGTAATACACACCCACACCCAAATTAACCTTACCAGCGCGTGTATCGGCATTAAAGGCTTCATTCAGACCCAAAATAGGATCGCGGGGGGCCATTTCTACTGCGGCAAAAATCGAGGATGTCATCCGAGGCTCCAAAAAGTAATAGGGGAAGGCAGACTTGTAATCGGCTTAAAGGCGCAAATTCACAGAGGCTAATTTTAGCATGCTGAGCTTAAACACGGCCCTTTCCTTGTAAGCTAAACGCATAAACAAGCAAAAGAGCCATGATCCAGCCGACTATCGGTAATCGAGGCCTGATAGCACGCGCCTTAGCGCAGGCTTAGTTAAGAGTTAATGGCTCAACCAATTTCACCACCTGCCGCACACCCGATACACGGCTGGCAGCACGGGCAGCAGAGTCTGCAATCTCGGGCTTACTCACCCCCATCAGGTAAACCACACTGCGCTCGGTAATCACCTGCAAGTGCAGCGCATCAGCATCATTTGCATCGGTTAGCAAGGCGCTTTTAACCCGCGCAGTAAGTTGCGTATCGTAGAGACGATTTGCAGCGGTAGAAGGCGTTGTAATCACAATTTCATTGTGGATTTTGCGAACTTTCGTTTGGCGCTGGGCAATCTCATATGCCTTTGCTTTGGCTGCTTCATCGGGGACTTCGCCTGTTAGCAAAATAACGCCGTTAAAAGCACTGACATTGATATGCGCTTTGTCTTTCCACGTATCAATTAAATCACTACTAATTTGTGAGCTTAAATCAAAATCAGTTTTGATCACTTCTGATTTACGCGGATCCGAGCCAACCATAGCCCCTACCGCCACACCACCAACCAGTAAAAGAGGTACGCAGGCAGACAAAGACGCTGCCAGCCCCATTGCGAGTAGTGCGTTTTTTAGCTGCATCATTCGCCACCCAACAGCATATAGTCCACCGCATCACATAGTGCATGAATCATGGTGATATGTACTTCCTGAATACGCGCGGTGCGCTGCACTGGCACACACAAATGCACATCATCACCAGATAAAATCTCGCCAATTTGCCCGCCATCGCGGCCAGTAAAAGCGATCACATTCATTTGCCTATCATGAGCCGCGTGAATAGCAGAAATCACATTGGCCGAATTACCCGATGTAGAAATCGCAATCAGTAAATCACCAGGACGCCCTAATGCATGCACTTGCTTAGAAAAAACCAAGTCATAGTCGTAGTCATTGGCAATGGCGGTAATTGCAGAGGTATCTGTCGATAAAGCCACCGCAGCTAAACCTGGGCGCTCACGCTCAAAACGCCCGACCATTTCGGCCGCAAAGTGCTGCGCATCGGCGGCGGACCCCCCATTACCGCAAGTTAAAATTTTGCCATCAGAGATAAAGGTTTGCACCATTTTCTCTGCGCCAATTCGAATGCCGGGGGAGAGCAATTCCATCGCCATTTGTTTGGCGTCGATACTATCCAGAAAATGCTGTCGAATACGTTGTGCTAAATCCATTTTTATCCCTCAGTGGCGTCTATACAGTTTTTGAGCCAGTTGATTGTTTCCCCTTCAATGCAAATTGCATCAAAGCGGCAAAGTGGTAAAGGAGAAACCTTTAATAGGTAATATTGAGCCGTTGCTCGCAGTTTAGCGCGTTTTGCTGGCCCTATGCTGGCAGCCGCTCCGCCAAAGCGCGTATTACGGCGCTGCCGTACTTCTACAAATACTAAGGTGTTACCGTCTTTAGCAACTATGTCAATTTCACCACGTTTGCATTGCCAATTACGCACAATGATTTTTAAGCCCTGTTGCTGCAAGAAAATCACCGCAGCATTTTCTGCCGCAAGGCCTAGTGTATTCATGGAGCTGGATTGGCTGCGGGGCGATCATCGCCACTATTAAAGCTATTCAGCGTGAGCTCCCGCTCTACTAATCCTCCACTTCCCATGCTGATATGCCCGCTTAAACCATCAAAATTAATTTCTGCTTTATTGCTTAATAAAATAGCCAGCTTCCAAGCATCCACGCCCAAAGCAAATAATCTCTCTACATCGTTAGATTGGGATCGAGTGCGATTCAACAAGGCATACTCACTATTACTAGGCTGCAAAATCCACGGTGTTTCTAGATAACGAATGCCACTCATATCCACTACAGCCGTTCTACTTAAGTGACCAGGATTAATTTGGCTAGTGGCAAAAACGGGGCGCTCATTCCCTATAAAAGGCCGAGACAGCCGTGTTTGCCGTGCATTGGCGGCAAAAAACACTGAATCATGTTCACCATCTTTTAATTGATTACGCAAATCCTGCGCTTGGCTGCGTGCGTCTTTCAGCATAAAGACCTTAGGTGGCACACCATTAGCTTCTTTCCATGCATCCCCAAAACCTTGCACCATTCGAGTAGACAGCGGGCTATCGCCTTGCAATACCAAGGGCATGCGCAAACCCTCATCAAACATCTGCCTTGCTGCCTGCTGTGCTTCTTGCTCTATAGATAAAGAAAAACTATAAAGCTGGGCGCGACGTAAGGTGCGTTCATCAAAGGAATTTAAAGCAATCACCGGAATATCAAAATCACCAATATCCGCTAAATAGTTAATTGAAGGCTTGGTTAAAGGCCCAATCACCGCTATCGCCCCTTGATCGCGCAAGCGCTGAAACTGCTCAAACACTTCAACCGGCACATCCTCAGTATCAAAAATTTTAACCGCAGGCAGATCAGCATTTGCATTTGCTCTTTCAGCGGCCAATACCCCCGCCTTAATCGCATCCACGGCTGGACGCATCGCCTTACTCTTGCCTGGTAATAAAACCGCGATAAAACCAGCGCCCACTACAGGTTTTATTTGCACAACTGGATTTACAACAACAGCAGCTCCTTTTTGCTCAACCGCGCTCGTCACTGGCGCGGCAATCGAATACGCAGGCTTACTCTCTGAATGAGCCACAACAGGGGCCGCAGCGCAGCCAGCTATGGCAGTTAAGAGTAGAGCACCGTATAGTACGGCTCCTAGCGCACTGCGCCGTTCCGAAGCAAAAAGGAGAGCCTTGGCGTGCATACCGAATCCATTCCTATTATTAAGTCCGCATTATATGTGGTCGCAACCCCTATCGGTAACCTTAACGACATGACGCCTCGCGCCATTGCCGCCCTAAAAGGTGCCGATGTGATCGCGGCGGAAGATACCCGTGTCACTGGGCAGTTACTTAAACACTTTAATATTTCAACGCCGATGGTGTCTTTGCGTGAGCACAATGAACACAGCATGGCTGAAAAACTCGTTGCCCGCATGCTTGCTGGCGAAACAATTGCGCAAGTCTCTGATGCAGGAACACCCGCAGTCTCAGATCCTGGTGCATTACTCGCAGCCGCAGCCCATGCCGCGGGCTGCAAGATTATCCCAGTACCCGGTGCGTCGGCACTGACTACAGCTCTTTCTGCCAGCGGCTTTGTATCCCCACATGCACTGTTTTATGGCTTCTTACCGCCTAAAACCAAACAGCGTTGTGATGCACTGGCGGAGCTTAAAGAACAAAGCTTTATTTGTGTATTCTACGAAGCACCACACCGTATCGTTGATTGCCTCGCCGATATGGCGGCGGTATTTGGCCCAGAGCGTGAAGCAGTGCTTTGCCGTGAAATCACCAAAACCTTTGAAACCATCCGCCGCCTACCGCTGGGCGAACTCGCGGCATGGGTTGCCAGCGATAGTAATCAAGAGCGTGGCGAATCTGTAGTCGTAGTGAACGCTGCCCCAAAAGCAGAAAAAGCCGATGGCGCAGATTACGACAAAATTTTACTCCCCCTCATTGCCGAACTACCGCTCAAACAAGCAGTAGCCCTAGCCGTATCCATTAGCGGCGCACCTAAAAATGCCCTTTATGAACGCGCACTAGAGCTAAAAAACAGCGCAAAAGGCAAGGAACCTTCAGCTTAAACACAAGGCTTGCTGACTCATTCGCCTCTTTACCGCCTTTTTTGTTCAGCTTGGCGAATGCAGCAGCAAGATTGATATAAAAAAATAATCTTTTATATCAATACACTATGTAATGCCCTAGAAAACAAAGCCTATTTTTTGTAAATAACGCTTGCCAACAGAAAAGTGTTCCTACATAATCCGACTCCTGCACTGAACGAGCCCGGGTGGCGAAATTGGTAGACGCAAGGGACTCAAAATCCCTCGCCGCAAGGTGTGTCGGTTCGAGTCCGACCCCGGGCACCACTCGTAAAGTACAGATAAATTAAGGATTTCAAGGCTCAGCCTGAAATCCTTTTTTTTCGTCTATCGCACCACTACGCTGCTGCCGCCTACTCATAACACTCAGCAAATCCACAAGACTCACAACACAATTCGCTATACTAGCCGTTTTGAAGGAGAGCTATTTTGCAACTCGAACACCTTGTCGCAGTTAACGATCCATCCAATGATTTAGTCCTAACTCGTGCCGAGCTTTGGAAAGGCCTATTGATCCGCGCCGAATGCCCCGATGTTTTTATGCCACACGTCGACCACGTTGAAATCATAGAGCGCAGCTCGCTACACCTGCTTCGCAAAATGATTATCGGCGCAATGCATATTCAAGACCGCATCCACTTAGTGCACGAACAGCATCTACGCTACGATACCGAGCCAAGTGAGCAACATGGCGGCGGCACGCTACTCATGCAAATTGAAGAGCCTGAAACGGGCATGCTATTTGTACGCTTTCATTACCAGACACCTCAAGATGATCAAGGCGAAGAAGAGGAATATGCAAAGTTTTTGAAGGCCGCATGGCAGCAAAATGATGTAGAAACCATCAAGAAAATTCGCGAATTAGCGGCGGAAGGCTCGCTAGCAATCAAATCTTAACGGCAGAAGATAACGCTACAGTACTGCCAAGACAAACCCAATGCCTTGGCAGTACACTTCTACACTTGCACGGCAATAAGCCAACCATCGGCTCTTAAAGGCTAGCGAAATCGATTTCACCCACATGATTAAAGACATAATCTGGCTTATAAGGGAACTGCTCAATCATTTCCATGCTTGATACCCCTGAAAGCACCAAGGCGGTCTTCATCCCCGCCTCCATCCCACCAACAATATCTGTGTCCATTCGATCACCCACCATTAAGGTGTCTTCAGGGTGCACGCCTAATTTACGCGTCGCTAGCGTCATCATCAGTGCATTAGGCTTGCCAACAATATATGGCTTCTTACCCGTAGCCGCCGAAATCGCCGCCAAGATAGTCCCAGCCGCAGGCTCACTCCCCCCTTCTACCGGATCAATCATATCTGGATTGGTGCCAATAAATTTGGCACCTCCATCGATAAAGCGCACCGCTTTTTTCATTTGTTCAAAATTAAAACTACTTGATTTAGCCACCACCACATAATCAGGCTTACTTTCTGAAATCGAAAACCCAACATTGTAAAGCTCATTAATCAAGCCGCCCCCACCAATAATAAATACCGTGGCACGCTCTTTTTGGCTACGTAAAAACATGGCCGTCGCCATGGCACTGGTAATGAAATTCTCTTCAGTTAAACCATGAATACCCAGCGCTTCAAGTTTTAATTTTAAATCGAGAGGCGTTTGCTCTGCGTTATTCGTTAAAAATAAAAAGGGCAATTGAGTACTCAATAAACGCTGAACAAATTCATTCGCACCGGGTATGAGCTGCTTACCACGGTAAATCACACCATCCATATCAGAAATAATGCTCTTAATCATCTTTGTCCCCTTATTTATCTACCACTTCATCGTAACAGCATCCAAGTTATAACTTACGCCCATAACAAAATAGCGCAGTAATAACCATCAATTTTTCACCAAAAACACTAGTAAATAATGTTTCTGAGCAAAGCCCCCGTTAGTAATGCTGCTGTAATTTACTCTGCATAAACAATAAGCTACATGCTTTTAACCCGTAAATACTGCCAAGTTAATCTAAGCCAACTTTTTCAGTCACAAGGCTAGGTATAATCGCGCCTCCTTAAAATTCAAACAGATATAAATATGCCCCAAAGCCTTCATCATATTCCAGACCAAACCGCCAACCCTGCACCATTAGGGCTACTCGGCTTTGGTATGACTACGGTATTACTTAATTTGCACAACGCAGGCGCCATTGAGCTTAGCGCCATGATATTAGCCATGGGGATCTTCTATGGTGGCATTGCTCAGGTTATTGCAGGGATTTTAGAGTGGAAGAAAGGCAATACGTTTGGCACCGTTGCATTTACCTCTTACGGCATGTTCTGGCTCACGCTAGTTGCCCTACTAATACTTCCCAAGCTAGGGCTTGCAGAAGCAGCCTCAGTCAATAGCATGACCGCCTACCTAGCCATGTGGGGCATCTTTACCGCATTTCTATTTATTGGCACGTTAAAGCTAAATAAAGCCACACAGTTTATATTTGGCTCGCTCACCATTCTTTTCGCTCTATTAGCCATTAGTGACTACACAGGCAACGCCATCATTAAACAAATCGCCGGAATTGAAGGTGTTATTTGTGGCGCATCTGCTATTTATACTGCGATGGCCCAAATATTAAATGAAATATACGGAAAAACTGTTATGCCTCTAGGTAATAAATAATCATAAACACATAAATCCTATACAAAAAACCCCCGATATCAAGGGATATCGGGGGTTTTTATTTTTCACTACAATAAGGTGTCTGGTAATGACCTACTTTCACACAGGTAATCTGCACTATCATCGGCGCTAAGGTGTTTCACTGTCCTGTTCGGTATGGGAAGGAGTGGGCCCACCTTGCTATGGTCACCAGACTTTAACTTGTAAAAGCTGCTTATCTTACTCAGCAACTTATCTCATATTTTTTAAGCTATAAAAACTACTGCTTCACTAATATAGCAAAACCCCCGCCTCTTTCGAGTACGGGGGTTCTGTTTACTACATAAGGTGTCTGGCGATGACCTACTTTCACACAGGTAATCTGCACTATCATCGGCGCTAAGGTGTTTCACTGTCCTGTTCGGGATGGGAAGGAGTGGGACCACCTCGCTATGGTCGCCAGACTTTAACGGGTTAATACGCTGCACATCCTGCTCTGCAACGCATTCAATATAGAAGAAGTAAACTGGGCACTCATGCCCACATATTATGCGCTCGCAAACAATACTTCGTTCACTCTCGCCTAAACTCAAATTATCGATCTTGGGTAGATCAT
>NZ_JANXSO010000097.1 GCF_025352645.1 Iodobacter sp.
TCCGCCCTTGGCGTTGGTAAACCTTGCTCAGAGCCTGCTGTTTAAAGTCGTCAGAATACGTGATTTTTTGCATGGTGAATGCCTCTGTTTTTTTTCAAACCAATGAAAGTTCAGAGGCGACAACTAGTCTGACATAGGGGGGTATTACCTGCATATTTGAGCAGCTCGAAACGGTAAACCACCACAGTGAATTTAGGCTGCTCCTGCCAGTTTTGCTCACACAGGTTAATAAATGAGGTTTTGCCGGTTCCCCATGGCGCTTCCACACCAAACGCCGTGCCATCAGGTGCGTGCAGCACTTCACGGCCAAATGCGGTGGCTTTGCCGCTCCATTCAAACAGGTCTTGATCGGCGAACTTAATTGGGGCATCGGGCTGAATGCGGCCAAGGTTGCTGGCAGTTGGTTTGTGCTTGGCAAATAAACAATCAAATTGGCGCAAGATACCAAAAAACGGTAGGAGAAGTAGGCCATAAAGAAGTAACCAAAGAACTGAACTCGGATCAAGAAGCCAATCTGGATACCTAGAGGAAAAAGGCGGAACGAGTAGCCAGCCCGCAAAAATGCCGGCAATGGTGCACAGCCACAAGTCAATCCGTCTTTTACGAAAACACACCCAGCGGTACGTACCCAACAATAACTGAGTCAGCGACAGCAATATGAACGAGCATGCGGCCGTAGCAAGAACTGTCGATAAATTCCAATCCCAATTCCAGTAATTGTTTCGAACGTAATTAAGTAGACCGCTCCAGTCCGTTAAACCCGTGCGTTTCTGCACAACCCACAACACAACACTCCCAAGCAAAATCATTAGCAAGGGCAGGCAGAAATAACTTAACCAAAGGCGGTAATCCGGCTTGGCTAGCGGAGAATGGCGTTCAGGCATTTTTTGCAATCAAAGAGTCAGTTTGGCGATAGCTTATACTATAAGTATGCAAGTATCAGGCTTGCTGTTACCACTTCCTGTGCAAGCATACAAAAAAAATCAGACTTCAGACGAAGCTAAGACCAAATCTGGCAAGGCCGGCAAAGACTTACTGCATAACAAGCGGATCGTTAATGCTGACCATCGCCCATATCGTTTTTCACCTCGCACTAAAGCCCTTCAACCTGATTTATCTGACCGCCGAGTTTGACCCCAACCCTCACCCAATAGGACAATGCGGCCAACCGCCTTTCTTTAAATCACGGTTATCATTTTTCTTGGTGCTAAACCAGCACCACAGCGGTACTTTATACCGCCCTGTGTAGCAACAATTGCTAACAGTGAATAGAAAAAATACTCCATGATTAATCAGCACATAAAAGTAAAAGTAAATTATGCAAGAACATCAAGCAGTTACAGACATCAAACCCAGTCGCCGCTATAGCATTGCCCCAATGCTCGATGGGCTATATATTTCAAATACTCGTTTAATAACAACATATTAAACAACAACATTTATTTCTGTAGCACTAATGAATGCACCAAAAACAAAAACAAAAATAAATTTCAATTTTCGGTGCTACAGACATAATTTAAGGGGGAGTAACCAAAAGAAAAGAACCATCTTGGCAAGCAAAACGCTATTCAAGTCAGACAAGCTCCATAAAAAATCACTCGATCAGCTAGCATGCTAAAACAGCCCTCCAATATCCCCCGCATCCCAGTTAGTAATCACCAGCTCCTTGCTGCTGGCAATCTGGCCTTGCTTACCGTTATTGCCATTGCTGTACTTGATGCTCAGCCCCTGCATGGTGAGGCCTTCAAAGACTTGCCGGATGTCGGGGTGATCGTTGATGCTGACCATTACCCTGCCTTGGCAACTGCGCATAAAGTCAGCCATGGCCAGGTATTGATCAAACTCGAAAGGCACACCGTAGCCTTCGGTTTGCCAGTACGGCGGATCGCAATAAAAGAAGGTGTGGGCGCGATCGTAGCGGCGCATGCAATCCAACCAGCTAAGATTTTCTACCGTGGTACCGGCCAGACGCAGGTGGGCGGAGGAGATGTTTTCTTCGATGCGGCACAGGTTAACGATCGGGGCCGTGGTGGCCGTGCCAAATGACTGGCCATTTACCTTGCCGCCAAAAGCGTGCTGCTGCAGATAAAAAAACCGCGCGGCGCGCTGGATATCGGTCAGCGTTTCTGAGCGGGTATCTTGCAGCCATTTAAAGACTTGGCGCGAGGACAGCGCCCATTTAAATTGCCGGACAAACTCTTCCATATGGTTTTGCACCACGCGATAAAGGTTGACCAAATCACCATTAATATCATTAATGATTTCAACCTGTGCAGGCATCGGTCTTAAAAAATACAGCGCCCCGCCGCCACAAAATACCTCTACATAGCACTCGTGAGGAGGAAAAAGCGCAAGCAGTTTATCTGCAAGGCGGCGTTTACCGCCCATCCAAGGAATGATTGGGGATGTTGACATAAAAAGCTCCGGCCAAAGACCCGCTGATCGGATCTGATTGGAGGCTCGGGGCCTTCAGGTGATTGAATGCACCGCAACGTGGGCATTTGATGGATAGCTCTAAATACCGACCCTCTGCGAGCTTTTTATGGCATTGGGCACAACGAATATTTTGCATGCCTCATTATAGAACGATCGTTCTATTTATTCCATATTTTAAACACTTAATTTAGCCTCAAACACGTACTGAGGACACCAACTTCTATGCAACACCTGGCTTGGTGGAGCCTGCCAAATATGCCCGCGATGACAAAGTCAGGTTAGCTGGATTGGAGTACTGTGACGGCTGAATTACGAAAGTAGGTTTATGGTGACGCACATTACTCAATAGCTCAAGCCATTATGCAATTTGCACAATGGCTAGCTCTATGCACCATTTGGATATTTTCTCCATGCCTTGCTATTGGGGCGGGTGATCTTGTCTATATTCCCACACACTCGGCACCAAGTACCACAAGCAACCTTACTTGAA
Source organism: Iodobacter sp. (assembly GCF_025352645.1). Lineage (GTDB taxonomy): Bacteria > Pseudomonadota > Gammaproteobacteria > Burkholderiales > Chitinibacteraceae > Iodobacter. The sequence continues at coordinate 2,927 of NZ_JANXSO010000097.1, forward strand.
ATGGCCTTCCATATATGACCCCGTTTACATTGCCAAATCATAGGCTCGTACGTTGTATATTGATCAGATAAACAAAGCCCACCCCTTAGTTTTGCAATCGCTTGCATTTTTTCCAACGTATACCAGCGGCGATTTTTATAACACTGCATGCAGCCCATACCATTTTGAATTGATTCCAATGGTGCCTTAACTTCATGCCCCTGATCGCAGCGCCATGCAACGGGAGTTTTGCAGTCTTTATATTCAGTCGCCAGACTCTGCCAGCCACGGGCAGCAGCTACATCCTGTAGTTTTTTTAAACCTTCTGGCTTGGCTCTATAACAAACGGTACAGAAATTGCCATATAACAAACGCCGCGCATTGCTCTCAAAAGCATGCCCTTTTCCACAGCGAAAGGACATGTACGCAACTTTACTTTTGTATTCTCTAGACAAGCATTCTCCATCCCAAGCCTTGGCAAGGTCATGAATAATTTGCAGGCGCGATTCAATCAGTTGTGCGCTTGGTGCTTTACTGGTTTGCAAGTTTTTCCAGCTTTGTACCGCCTCTTGCACTGCTTGGGGGGTAGCAGAGAAGTAGGGGCTGCAGGGCTGCAGTAAAGGCTCTGATTTTTTCTTTTTTAATTCTACTGGCACGGCTACAACGGATTGCTTAGCTTGCCTTATCTTATTAGCAATATTTTCAAGAATTAACCTCTTTCTTTCCACCATCATGGCAAGGTCCATACCTTTATATTTAACCCGCCATTTACTTATGAGACTATTGTTTATGCCATACTCACGACTTAGCTCTGGGGTTGGAACCCCCGCTTCTGCTTGTTTTATTATTACCGCGATTAATTCTAAGGGATGTTGTTTAGCCATATCTTGAAATCTAAAATGCGTGAATAAATTAAGCTTAAAGATGAATCAGGTTTATTTAAGACTTACAATTATCCACAGAGTCGGAATAAATGGGGGCGTGTTTTGAATTACACCCAGCCCAGCCAGCGTAGCGGTAGCTGCATATCTAAGTCGTGATACCAAGCGTAGGGGCACCAGCCGCCGATGGCGGTATAGATGGCGGGGATAAGGTTATAGCCACCCAGTCCCCAAACCACAAATAAGTGCTACCTCACGGCAGAGGGTATACCACCCGCGTTGCGTGGTTTGGGTATATTGATAGCAGAGGTTTTATCAGCGGCTACTTTATCCGCAGCCTCTTGGCCTAGTTTTCCATAATTCACATCAAAGAAATCTTCCTTGGGTTGCTGCTCCAGCGGGGTGATCAAGCGATGATTCAGATAATGCCTGCTATACATTAAGTCATCCCATGCCCGCTCTATTGCGCTTTCAGCCATAGAATCGTGAATAAATTTTTGAAACAATGGCTTGGTTTCGCCCAAGTTATTCGCACTATTGTTTTGCCACATTGCCCATAATTTTTTCTCCTCATCGCTAAGCGCACCGGGTTCAAGTGGGCTGTATTGGCTGCGGCGTGTCATGGTATTGATTTCATTTTTAAGCATTGCATAACGCTCTTGCTCTAAAGCAGAGCCTTTTCCTGGCGCATAAGATTCATACCAACTTTTTAACCATGCGGTATGCATTACAATATGCCCTGGCAATTCCGCCTTTACGTCTGCCGGAAGAACACTTTCTGTCTGGCCCACCATTGGCAATTGCATGCAAGAATGAGCAGTATTGACATAACCCTTTTGCAAATCTTGGGTAGAAATATTCAAAGGCGCGGTTTTTACTTCGGCAGCCAATTCCCTTGCTTTAAGCCAATATTTATCGACGAGTTCTTTAGTTGAATCCTGTAAATAAAATAGTGCATAAATTTCAGATTCTTCCACTTTCATCTTTGGCAAGCTCATAACTGGCACGCCATTGCGCCAAGCATTATTGAGCATCCATTGCAAAGGCAGCCTAGCTAATTCATTGTGAACCCCCTGCTCCTTATCCTGATAGCCTCCAATTACATCGGCTTGGGCCCCCGGAAATAAGCGCTCTTCCAGCCTGCCGCCTGGTTTACGTGCGCCACCAATGGTCGAAAGTGGTTTATAAAGTCGATATTCGTGCGCTGCAGCGTAATGCACCACTTTTTCTACTACACGGGGGATTTTAAGGCTACCGCTAATAGCGTTTGCAAGAGGGATATAACCCGTCAAAAAATTATCATCAAAGCGAGAACAAACACAATCCAACAACCCCATAAAGCGAAAATGAACTTGGATGCCCTTGTATTTACCCTGTTTACAAACCTCATTGGCCAAACGGTCCGCAAAGGCTAAAGCAAGTGCACCACCAAAATCAGCACCGAAGATCGACACATTAATATGCTTAATTTTCCCCAGAGATTGTCCGTATCGTACATTTTCTTTGAAATCTTCTTCAGCCTGCTCTAAGCGGGTATCAACCCCCGTATTAAATAATGCAGCCACCCAAACCGCATCTCGAACAAAGCCAACACGCTCCGCAGTTTGGTTGCGCACTGTTTTAGCTAGCTCATTACTTACGTGTTTATGAATTTGTAAAGGGTGATGGATTAAATCATTGGCAAAAGTTTTCCAATACCGCCCAACACCTCGTAAATATCGGGCTCTATCTTTAGGATCACGCCAAACAATATCCCATTGATTTTTATAATCATGCTTTAGTTTTTTCAGGTCTTTAGCTACAGTGCGCTCAATCCGTTTCCACCATCCTTCTTTGCGCATTGCGGCTTCAGCCGTGATTTTTTCTTTTACCGCATCATAAGCATCTGTGGCAATTTTCTCCTCTGCGCGAGACACCGCTTTAGCCATTTGCACGACTTGCATTTTGGCAAGCACCGTCATTTCTGGCTCAAACCGAGCACCTAGCCCCGAGTAATAATTAGAGAAAATACCTTTGTCAGCCTGTATAAGGGATGCACGCCAAAGTTTCCCAATATTAGAAATGGCATCTCCGTCATCATCTTTATGGTGGGCAAAGGCATCAAAATAAAATGAAATCCACAGAGTTTGCTCGCAAACAGGGCACAGATCTCGTGCTTCAGCTTTAATTCGGTCTGATTTGGCTGTTGCATCATTCATTCAAATTTTCCCATTTATATGAATTAATCAATATGGTCTTTAAGTTTTACAATAACCGTA
>NZ_JANXSO010000101.1 GCF_025352645.1 Iodobacter sp.
TTGATAAAGAGGGCTGCCCCACGTTTTCCTCGTGCAAAAGCCCAGAATCATTTACGCCACACGCCTTAGCCATTTGCCCGCCCCATACCGTGATTCCAGTGATTTTTGTGCCTGGGATTATGGGGACAAATTTGCGGATGACGAAAGGTAAAAAAAGGGCATGGTCGCCACCTAATGGACTGTTACCCGGCATGGGGCTGGCTTTAAAAAGTAGCGTACAAAAGCCTGAGTCACGGCAAGTTGCATTTAATCCAAACGACACCGAAGTCGATCCAGATGGAGCCTGCTCCATCCCCAGCAATTTTTATATGCTGACAGAAAGTGAAGCGAAAAAGCGCGGCTGGGGAGCCTTGCATGCCGATAGTTACCACGGAACCTTGCAACAGCTAGAAATCATTCTAAATGAGCAATACAGCAAGCCAGGCAGAAGTGAGGATGATGGGAATCACATGCTGGCTGAAATTGGCATGCTGATGCATTTGGGCAGCAGCGCCGAAACGGACACAAAGAATGGCAAACCCAATTACTCAAAAGCTGCCGCTAAAGCTTGCAAAGCATGGGGGCAAACGCCTGAGCCGCTTAATAAGGCAGAAATAGACAAGCTCGACCATTATTACTACCCAGTTTGGGCGCATGGCTATAACTGGCTGCAAAGCTGTGAAGAATCGGCCAAGAGCTTACTAAGTAAGATTGATGAAGTACTCGCATATTATGAAAAAAGTCCTTACTTTCATTGCGATGGTAAAGTTATCTTAGTCAGCCATTCGCTCGGTGGTTTTGTCACCCGCCGCGCCGCCCAGATGTCAGACGCTAACATCCTTGGCATTGTGCACGGCGTGCAGCCAGTGGCCGGTGCGCCGGTGGTGTATCGGCGCTTTAGGGCCGGAACTGAAGTCGATAGTTTTTATGATTTAGCAGGAGCGGGAGCCGCAGCCGTCATTGGCTGGAGTGCCGCCGATATCACCCCCGCTCTCTCTTGCGCACCTGGCCCATTGGAGCTGCTTCCGACCAAGCACTATCCAGCAGGCTGGCTGAAATTTGTGCAAACATCGGGAGGGGAAGAAAAGCAATTGCTTGAGCCATTGCCAAAATCAGACCCTTACGAAGAAATTTATGGCAAAACTACGGACGATTGCTGGTGGGGAATGGTTGATCTTAGTTTGATTGATCCTGCTGGAACCATTTCTGCTAAGCAAGAACAAACAGGGGTTGATTCTGAAGGGGCATATAAAATAGCATTATTGAAAGCAAAGCAATTTCATAAAACGCTAGATTTATATGCACACCCTAAAACATATGGTTATTACGGTATTGATGATAAAAAGTATTTTACTTTTGGCAGTATTTTCTGGAAAACAAACGACAAAATACCTACTGAATCTGAAGCCACTTTAATATCATCCAAAGATCAGTGGCGCAATACCACTGGAAAATCGAAAGTATCGTTTGGAGAGAATAAAGTTGCTAATTTTAAACTGGCGAATGACAAAGATTTGGCGGGCGATGGCACGGTGCCACTCCATTCCGGAGCAGTATTAGAAAAGCTCAGCCCCACGCCACTGAATGTATTTAAATTAAGCGGTTTTGATCATCAGATGAGCTACGCAAATAAATACGCATTGCAATCAACGGTTTACAGCATTGCAAAACTTATTCAACTTGCCGAGCCAGCTAAACCATGAAAATGATTAAATTTCCCCTTTTTGTCGCCATCTTGGGTTTCAATACCAATACCTATGCTGTGGAGCCAACAATGTTTGAAAACACAAAAACCTATTGTTTTGGTCGTTATTTAGTCGACGTTCCTGTTGCTGCTGAATTAAAAAACTATGGAAATAGTTACATTGCCACTAAAATAGATATATTAAAAGCAAATAGTGTGAAGTTTGAAGAAATGGCTGCAGAGGCAGAGAGTAAATTAAAAGGGAAAACACAAAAAGAAGATGCCAAACTTGTTGAGGTGAAATATCCTAATTCAAAAGAGAATAGAATTATCGTTTCAGTTTTGACTGCATTTGGTAGTGATATTTATGGTATTGATACATTTAAATATGCAGGTAACGGGTATGTTTTTAAAACGAGTGGGGAAACTTTTTCCAGTAAGCTTATAGAAAAAACGAAAATTAAATATGATACATATCTAAATAAAGTTCGCTATCGTAATGAAAAAGAAATACCAAGCGAGCCTGGATTTTGTTTTGAAAATGGTTTTGTCGCCAACGATGGTAAAACCAGCCAAGCAGAAGAGGCTAATCTATATTTAGTTTTAAAAAACAATCCATATGTTAAAATACGAATTTCCAGCGATGTTTATTTCAAGCAACATAAACCTTTATTAGAAAGAACAGATGAAACCGGCATTAGAATTAAATTTGCAAGTAAAATAAAAACTTTCAAACGAGGTAATAGAGAAGTAAATACATTAAAAGGGGAAGAAATCCTAGATCGATTCCCTTCAGATGATGAAGCAGGCGTAGCGCACTCTTTTGTGTGGGAAACATTAGGAGAAGTGGGCAATCCACTAAAGGCAAGTATTCATTTAGAAGTTAACACAGGTGAAGGGGGAGGAGGGCAACTTTTCCCTTCTACTCTAACGGACCAAGAGGTCATGGCCCTTTACGAAACTATCGTAAAATCCATCCGAATTCGCCCAACGCAATAAAAGGGGCAAGCGGGATAGGCTCTGTTTATGGCTGGTTTGCCGCTGTGATGTGGCCCCCAGTCTTGGTAAACCTACTGCTGGGTATAGGCTTAGCGTGCACTGGCGGAAAACGTTTATTTTTCGCCAGTGGTGTTGAGTGATTTGCGGCGGTGTATTACATATTCGTAGCCGCTAGCCCACCAAAGCATAAATACTTTATTTCCATAAAGTCTTCCAGTCCGTATTTGGAGCCTTCGCGGCCGAGGCCGGATTCTTTGATTCCGCCGAAGGGGGCGACTTCTGTTGAAATCATGCCTTCGTTAATGCCCACCATGCCCGCTTCGATTGCTTCTGCCACGCGCCAGATTCGGCCAATGTCGCGGCTGTAGAAATAGGCGGCTAAGCCGGAATCGGTGGCGTTGGCGAGGCGGATGGCTTCTGCTTCATTGCTAAAACGAAACAATGCCGCCAGTGGGCCAAAGGTTTCTTCTTGAGCAACCAGCATATTTTCGCTGACTTCGCTTAGTACGGTGGGCTGGTAGAAATTACCCCCCAGCGCGTGCGGCGCACCGCCAGTGAGCAGCTTTGCGCCTTGGCTGAGTGCATCGGCCACATGTTCGGCCATTTTGGCCACGGCTTTGTGATTAATCAACGGGCCTTGCTGTACCCCTGGGCTGGTGGCAGCACCCACCTGCAGCTGGCGCACTGCTGCGGTTAATTTGCTGGCAAAGGCGTCGTAGATACTATCTTGCACTAGCAGGCGGTTGGCGCAGACGCAGGTCTGGCCGGTGTTACGGAATTTGGAAGCCAGTGCGCCCTGTACTGCGGCATCTAGATCGGCGTCGTCAAATACGATGAAGGGCGCGTTGCCGCCCAGCTCTAGCGCTAGCTTTTTGACTGTGCTTGCGCATTGCTGCATCAGTAGTTTACCAATGCGGGTGGAGCCGGTGAAAGACAGCTTGCGCACTGCTGGGTGGTGGCTTAGCTCGGCACCAATTTCAGTGGCGCGGTTGCCGGTCACAATATTGAGCACACCTCGGGGCACGCCAGCCCGTTCGGCCAGCACGGCCAGCGCTAGCGCTGACAAGGGGGTTTCGGAGGCGGGTTTTACCACCACGGTGCAGCCTGCTGCCAGTGCTGGGCCCACTTTGCGGGTGATCATGGCGTGAGGGAAATTCCACGGGGTGATGGCGGCCACTACGCCGACGGGCTGCCTAATGGTGATCAGACGGCGGTCGCTAAACGGGCTGGGAATCACATCGCCGTAAGCGCGTTTGGCCTCTTCAGCAAACCATTCGATAAAGCTGGCGCCATAGGCGATTTCACTCAGGCTTTCCGCCAGCGGCTTGCCCTGCTCCATGCTCAGGATTAGCGCTAAATCTTGCTGGTGCAGCAAAATCAGGTCGAACCAGCGCCGCAGAATTTGCGAGCGGGTTTTGGCTGTTTGTGCGCGCCAGGCGGGTAATGCGGCTTCTGCGGCTTCGATGGCACGGCGGGTTCCAGCGGTACCCAGCGCGGCTACACTGGCGATGGTCTCGCCGCTGGCAGGGTTGTTAACGGCAAAGACGGCATTATCCTCGCCGTTAACCCATGCGCCATTAATATAAGCTTGGGTCTGAAGCAGTAAGGGGTCGTTTAGTGTCATTTTTGTGCTCACGAGTGGAAGGAGGGCAGCAGCAGGCTGCCGTGCGCACCGTTGGTGATCAGCGGGTGTGCGGGGCTTTTTGTTGTCAGTCTTTTTTGAAACGCTGATGTACGTTGTTTTGCTTGTAGCTGAGCTTGGCATCCAGCTCGCTCAGCTCGAAGCTCAACGCCAGGTAGCGCGTGTCGGACAGCGGCTGAAAGTGCGCTCGGATAATCTCGAACATGCCCTCTGTGGTGTGTTCGCGCTCGTCAAAAGTGCGGCCATGGCCAATCTTTAGCGTCATATGCACAAAGGCGTAGTCTGCTTCGCCATCGGCCATGCGCCAGGTATCTAGCCAGATGGCTCGGCTGCGAATACCGGCCAGCGGATATAAGCCGGTGCCAGTCAGAAAAGCGTGAACTTGGCTAAACAGTGCGGGCAGCTTGGCTTGTTCGCGGATATTGTCGGTGCATTCAATAATAAAGTGTGGCATTGGCGGGCTCCGAGCAGGCCGCAAGCGGCCCGTCTGTGATTAAACAGGAAAAACGGCATTGATCTGGCCGGTGCCGGAGCTGCCGAAATAGGGCGTGATGATTTCGGCTTTACCGGTGTATTGGTCCCAGCCTAATGCGCCCAGCAGCATGGCGGTATCGTGCATAAAGCCTTCGCCATGACACTTTTCGGCGTACTCCGGCAGCATGGTGCAGAAGGTTTTCCAGTCGCCGCGTTGCCACATCTCCACGACTTGGTGATCCGTGGTTTCTAGAAACTGGCTCCATACTCGGTGCAAAAACTGCTCGGATACGCCGTTCTGCGCAAAGCGGTGCGATAGCGAGCCGCTGGCGAAAATAGCCACGGTGCCATCGTATTGTTCTTCGATAGCGTGGCGGAAGGCGGCCCCCAGTGTGGCGCTGTCTTGCAGATTGTGTACGGTGCAAAGTGCAGAGACGGATATCACTTTGAAGCGTTGGTCTGGATTCATAAAGCGCATCGGCACCAGCGTGCCGTACTCTAGCGCCAGCGTGGTGGCATCATGGGCGCGGGTATGTACACCGGCGGCCGTGGCTGCTGCAGCCAGTAGGCTGCCTAGTTCTGGGTTGCCGCTATATTCATAAGGCATGTTTTTGATAAAGTGCGGCAGCTCATTACTGGTATACACGCCCTTAAAATGCGGGGCAGAGTTGATGTGGTAGCCAGAATTCACCAGCCAGTGGGTGTCGAATACCACGATGGTGTCCACTCCCAGCTCGCGGCAGCGGCGGCCGATTTCTTTATGGCCATCAATAGCGGCCTGACGACAGCCCTGATGCGGGCCAGGTAGTTCCGATAAATACATAGACGGCACATGCGTGATCTTGGCCGCCAGAGCAAGTTTGCCCATGCTGGTTTCCTTTGCCCTGCGGGCGGTGGTGCTGGCTAGCCAGCTTGTTTTTCACAAATCTGCCGTGCTGCTGTTTAGAGTCCCCAGCGTGGAATGTGATGACTGCCTAGCGAAATGCACACATTTTTGATTTCGGTGAAAACTTCAAAGCTGTAGGCACCGCCTTCACGGCCGGTGCCAGAGGCTTTGACGCCGCCAAAAGGCTGGCGCAGGTCGCGTACGTTCTGGCTGTTAATAAAGACCATGCCCGCTTCGATACTGCGGGCCAGCCGGTGTGCTTTGCCGATGTCTTGAGTCCAGATATAAGAAGCCAATCCGTATTCCACATCATTGGCTAGACGCAGTGCTTCGGCTTCGTCTTTAAACTTCATCAGGCATACCACGGGGCCGAAGATTTCTTCTTGTGCGATACGCATGCGGTTATCGACATCGGCAAACACTGTGGGGCGAATAAAATGGCCTTTAGCCAGATGCGCAGGCAGCCCCGCTGGGCGCTCTAGCCCGCCAGCCAGCAGGCTAGCGCCTTCTTCCATGCCGATGCGGATATAGCCGGTGACTTTGTCGTAGTGTGCTTGAGTGATCATTGAGCCGATCTGAGTTTGAGTGTCCTGCGGGTCACCGACGATCAGTTTTTTTGCACGGGCGGCAAATTCGGCGACAAACGCGTCATAGACGCCTTCTTGAATAAAGATGCGGCTGCCTGCGGTGCAGCGCTCGCCGTTAAGCGAAAAAATAGTAAACAGCGCGGCGTCTAGTGCGCGTTCTAGATCGGCATCATTAAAAATCAGTACTGGCGACTTGCCGCCCAGCTCCATCGAATATTTTTTGATCCCGCCCGTTTGCATAATCTTGCGGCCTGTGGCGGTGCCGCCGGTAAATGAAACGGCCCGCACGTCTGGGTGGCGTACCAGTGCATCCCCTGCGTTGGCACCGTAACCCTGTACTACGTTGAACACGCCTTCCGGAATACCGGCTTCCATTGCTAGACGGCCCAGCTCATTGGCGGTTAGTGGCGATAGCTCGGACATTTTTAGCACGGCGGTATTGCCCAGTGCTAGGCAGGGAGCGGTTTTCCATGTGGCGGTCATAAACGGCACATTCCACGGCGAAACCAGCCCGCATACGCCTACCGGCTGATACAGCGTGTAATTAAGCATCAGGTCATCCACCGGATAGCTATGGCCATCCATACGGGTGCAGACTTCGGCAAAGAAATCAAAATTGTGCGAGGCGCGGGGAATCAGCACATTGCTGGTCTGGTGAATGGGCAGGCCGGTGTCCTGTGTTTCTAGCTTGGCCAGTTCAGGCACGTTTTGATCGATCAGCTCGCCAAGGCGTCGCATTAGGCGGGCACGCTCTTTGGCCGGTGTCGCGGCCCATTTCGGAAAAGCCGCCTTGGCAGCGGCAACGGCGGCGTTGACTTCCTCGGCACCGCCGCTGGCAACTTCACCGATGGCATCCCCAGTGGCGGGGTTGTAGTTGGTGAATGTTTCTTTGCTTTCGACCTCGCGGCCATTGATCCAGTGCTTAATCATGCTTGCTCCTTAGTATTGGCGTGCTTAGCGCCGAGTGGCTTCGTACTGGGCTTCGCTCACGATGTGGTTGACTAGTCGGCCAACGCCTTCAATTTCTGTGATGACCTCATCGCCCGGCACCACGTTGGCTAGGCCTTCTGGCGTGCCGGTGGCAATCATGTCTCCCGGCATAAGGGTCATAAAGCCGCTGAGATACTCAATTAAAAAGGGAATATCAAACACCATATCGCGGGTATTGCCCTGCTGTTTCAGCTCGCCATTGACCCAAGTGCTAAGGGTAAGATTGGCTGGATCGGCCACGTCGGCTTTATCTACCCACCAAGGGCCGACTGGGGTGAGCGTGTCACGGTTTTTAACGCGCAGATTTGGGCGATAGTAGTTTTCCAGAAAATCACGCACGGCGTAGTCGTTGCACACGCTGTAGCCAGCCACATAATCCATGGCCTGCTCGCGCCTGATGTTTTTTGCACGTTTGCCGATGATCACCAGCAGCTCACACTCGTAATGCATGTAGTGAATATTGTCTGGCCGCACCGATACCTTGTTGTGGCCGGTGAGCGTAGCGGTTGATTTAAGGAAAACCAGCGGCTCAACTGGTGGGCTAAAGGCCAGCTCGGCGGCGTGGTCAGCGTAGTTTAGGCCCAGCGCAAAGATGGTGCCCTGTGTTGGCGGCAGCCACTCTACCGCCGCCGCAGCCAGGATCTGGCCATTGTTGAGGGTGACGGAGTGATCGTCGTTAACCAGCACGGCGTGGATCTGCTCTTGATAAAGAATGCGGGCGTGCTTCATTGGGCTGGCTCCTCTGCCGTGACGGTGTTTTCCAGAGTGCCTATGCCATCAATACGGACGCTGACCACATCGCCAATTTGCAGATTGACGCTGCGTAGTGGCGTGCCAGCAATCAGCAGATCGCCTGCTTCTAGCGTCATAAATTGAGATAACTCGCTGATTAGCTCGGCCACGTTGCGAATCAGGTCTGGGGTGTGGCTGGTTTCACGCAACTCGCCATTCACACGGGTTTCTATGCACAGATTCGCTGGGTTGATGCCGGTGGCGGGCACGATCCACGGGCCGATGGGGCAAAAGCCGTCACGGCATTTAGCCTTGATCGCTGGGCGGTAAAAGCTGACTTCCGGCAGGCTCACCTCGTTAACCACGGTGTAGCCCTCGATATAGTCCAGTGCGCTGGCCACGCTCACCTTACGTGTGGGCCTGCCGATAACCACACCTAGCGCGCCACCCGCCTGAATGCAGGCTGCGCCATTGGGGAAGGGAATCGCTGTGCCGTGCCCAATATGCGTGTTGCTGGTTTTAATAAACAGCACGGGGGCCACGGGGGCCGCCTTATAGGGCTCATTGATAAATGCTGTGGCTAGGCTGTTGGTAAGAGAGCGGTGATTGAGGGCCACGCCGTAAACCGTGCCAGATATCGGTGGCAGCCAGTGTGGCGGCCCTGTTAGCACTTTGCCATGGTCTGTTTGCAGGCTGCCATCTGCCTGTAGCGTAACGCCACAGGCCATATTGTTAAGCAGTATTTGGCCTCGAGTCATTTTGCTTCCTTTGAGTGCGGCACCTTCAGGCTTATCTGCCTTGGGCAGTTGCAATTTTTACTTAACATGTTAACTTTATAGGGCGGCGCATACTGCTTTGTCAACTACCTTATTTTGTTTTCTTACTTGGCCGCTGAGTAGATACTGCTGAAATGGCTTATTGCTTAGCGCTTGTTTTTAAAGCTTATTTATTATGCTGCCCTAAATGGCATAAGCAAAAAGCCATAGTGTGGCTGCTCAGTTTTTCTGCAAAGCTCATGTAGGCTGGGCTTGTTGAACGGGCGTTCAGCGCATCCCTCATCTGTAGGATGGCGCGGGCGAGTTGGGTAACACAGACTGTATGAATGTTGCATGTGATCAAACATCAGCAAGGCCGCAAAGCCGTGTACTCAAAGGAGTTCCATCATGACTGAACCCTGTGTTCGTCCACCGGCCAGCATGGCTGTGTTTGCGGCGGTGCTGCTAGAGATTTACCGGCTGGCGCGTGAAGAATCGCTGCTACGCTTTCATCAGGCGGTGATGGAGTGTTTGCTGCCGCTGTTGCCGTTTGATAAAGCGTGGTGGGGGCGTTCGGCACAGGGCGATGCCGGGCCTCAAGAGCACAGCTCCTACCTATTTGGTCTGCCGGAAAGCTATGTGGCCGATTGGAAATCCATCAGCCATGAAGATATTACGGTGGCACGGGTACATGCCGAGCCCGGCGTGGCCGTGGTGGTGGACATGCAGCACAAAGAATCCCCTGCGGGTTTGCGCTGGCTAGGTGCCCGTTATGATATTGCCGAGCTGCTGTGTGTGATCAGCTCTGATCACCTAACCCTGCTGAGCGATCATTTGGAGCTGTATCGTAGCCTAGGCGCTGCGCCATTCAGTGCCGATGAGCGTGAGCTGTTGTCCTGCCTAATGCCGCATCTGGTTTCGGCGGTATCGCTGAATCAAATCCGCAGTCTGCAGGCGCTGCGGATGTCGCTGGAAGGTGCAGAGCCGCGGCTGGCACTGGCGGTGTGCGACGGGCAAGGGGTGCTGCAAAGCGCCGAGCCCGCTTTTGCAGAGTTGTTGCTGGCCGAATGGCCGGATTGGTTCGGGCCGCGCCTGCCGATAGGAGTGCAACCACAGGGCTACAATGGCCGCCGCGTATACATTGATGCGCGGCAGGTGAATGACCTTTATCTGCTAACCGCCCGTCAGCGCAGCGTTATGGAGCAGCTTTCTGTACGCGAAAGTGACGTGGCCAAGCTATTTGGCCAAGGCCGCACTTATAAAGAAATTGCACGGCTGCTGGGAATGTCACCCCATACCGTGCGCCACCATATCCGCTCTATTTATACCAAGCTGGGCATCCATGGTAAGGCGGGCATTGCCCTTCTTTTACATCAGCTCCCTCCTGCCATAGAGGGCTGAGCCACCCGCTTCTCTGATTTGTTAGTCCGCCAGCGGCGCTTTTTGCGCGCACTGCAGGGCTGGCTGCGGCCATTTTTTGTAAGGAGTTAGTGATGAGTAAGCGTACTGCGTTTTTCTTTGATGAACTGTGTCTGTGGCACAGCACCGGCCTGCATGCGCTTACCTTGCCAGTGGGCGGCTGGGTGCAGCCACCGGCAGGCGTTGGCCATGCTGAATCGGCGGAAACTAAACGGCGGCTGAAAAGTCTGCTGGATGTATCTGGCCTGAGCGCTCAGCTATTGCAACGTAGTGCAGCGCCAGCCAGTGAACAGGCGCTACTACGGGTGCATACCCCTGCGTATCTAGCGCGTTTTAAGGCTTTGAGCGATGCAGGCGGCGGCGAGCTGGGCGACCATGCGCCTATTGGCCCTGGTAGTTACAACATTGCCTGTCTTTCTGCGGGGCTAGCCCTTGCCGCAGTGGATGCCGTAATGGCCGGTGAAGTGGATAAAGCTTATGCGCTGTCCCGTCCACCGGGCCACCATTGCTTGCCGGATCAGGCGATAGGGTTTTGCTGTTTAGCAAATATCGCCATTGCGGTGGAAGCGGCCAAGGCCCGCTATGGCCTGAAGCGGGTGGCTATCCTGGATTGGGACGTGCATCACGGCAACGGCACGCAGGCAATCTATTACGACTGCCCAGATGTGCTAACCATTTCACTACATCAGGACGGTTGTTTTCCGCCTGGCTACAGCGGCGCAACAGAGCATGGCAGCGGCGCGGGTGAAGGGGCAAACATCAATGTGCCGTTGCTACCTGGCGGTGGCCACGATGCTTACCGCTATGCGATGGAAAGGCTGGTGGTCCCAGCGTTAGATCGTTTTAAACCACAGCTTATCGTGGTGGCCTGCGGCTACGATGCCAACGCGGTGGACCCGTTGGCGCGCATGTTGGCGCATAGCGAAACTTTTCGGTTGATGACCAAGCTGAGCGCCGAGGTAGCAGAGCGCCACGCGGATGGCAGGCTGGTGCTGGTGCATGAGGGGGGGTATTCCGATGCCTATGTACCGTTCTGCGGGCTGGCCGTGTTGGAAGAATTATCGGGCATCCGCACCGAGGTGATTGATCCGCTGCTTAATTTTGTTGAGCTGCAGCAGCCCTGTGCCGCCCTGCAGGCGCTGCAGCGGCAATTGCTAGATGAAATGGCCGTGGCTTGCGGGCTGTAAGTGGCAAGCCATTGAAGCGATAGGCAGGCTGCTGCCGAACGCTTTAATTATGGGTATCCGCCGCATGCTGATGCTGCGGCTTTGATAATCTAAAGGAGTGAACGATGTCTTACGATAAAGCCCGCTTTTGGCACCCTATGCTGCATCCGAATGAAATGCAGCGCCGTGAGCCGATCCGCATCGTGCGCGGTGATGGTTGTTATGTGTACGACGACAAAGGGCACAAACTGGTGGATGGCGTAGCCGGTTTGTGGAATGTGAACGTGGGCCACAACCGCAGTGAAATCAAGCAAGCCATCATGCAGCAGCTAGACGAGCTGGAATACTTCCAACTATTTGACGGCATCAGCCACCCGCGTGCCGAAGAATTGTCCGCCATGATAATTGATATGCTGCAGCCAGAGGATATGGCCCGTGTGGCCTTTAGTAGTGGTGGCTCGGATGCGGTAGAAACCGCGCTAAAACTAGCCCGACAGTACTGGCGGGTAAAGGGGCAGCCGGATCGTAACAAGTTTATTTCGTTAAAGCAGGGCTACCACGGCACGCATTTTGGTGGGGCTTCGGTGAACGGTAACACTGTGTTCCGGCGTAATTACGAGCCGCTACTACCGGGCTGCTTTCATGTGGAAACCCCGTGGACTTACCGTAATCCGTTTACAGAGGACCCAGAAGCACTGGCGCAGATTTGCGCCCAGATGCTAGAGCGGGAAATTCAGTTTCAAAGCCCAGACACGGTGGCGGCCTTTATTGCCGAACCAATACAAGGGGCGGGCGGGGTGATTGTGCCACCCGCCAGCTACTGGCCGCTGATTCGAGAGGTCTGCGATAAATATGGCGTGCTGCTGATTGCAGATGAGATCGTCACCGGTTTTGGCCGTTCTGGTGCCATGTTTGGCTGCCGCCTATGGGGCGTAGCACCGGACATTATGTGCTTAGCCAAGGGTATTTCTTCGGGTTATATCCCGCTGGGGGCTACCGTAGTCAATCAGCGGGTGGCCGATGCCTTTGCGGCGAACGCTGATTTTGGCGGAGCCATCATGCACGGCTATACCTACTCCGGCCATCCGGTGGCGTGTGCCGCAGCGATGGCTAATCTCAAAATTGTGCAGGAAGAAAACTTACCGGCCAATGCCGCCATTCAAGGCGAATATCTGCTGTCTAGGCTGAAACCATTTGCTGACAAATACGCTGCCGTTGGTGAGGTGCGTGGCAAGGGGCTGATGGTGGCGCTGGATCTGGTAGTAGACAAACACAGCCGTGAGCCAATAGACCCTACGGGAGGCTATGCCAACCGAGTAGCACAAATCGCAAGAGAACACGGTGTGTTGGTGCGCCCAGTAGGAACAAAAATCATCCTGTCACCGCCGTTGGTCATCCAGCCGTCGCAGCTAGATATGATCGTTGCGGCACTGGATGCCGGTTTTGCGGGGGCTGGTTTAGCTACTTAACCATGAGACTGAGGCGGGTATTTTACCTGTGCCGTTTTTGGTCTTTGTGTGTGAGAGGCTGGCGGTGCAGGACCATAATCAGACAGTGAACGTCGCTTACATAGAAAGGTAAGGGGTCACAATCAATGACAATTCAGCATAAGCTTAGCCACTACCTTGCTCAGGGAGAGGTGGGGTTTTCCGTGGCGCTGGCCAGCTCAGTGGGGGTAATAATGGCCAGCCCAGTGATTCTTACTGCGACCAGCGGTTTTGGTATGGGGGGGAGTACTTTTGCATTAGCAATGGTGATTGCTTGGATTATGATGCAAGCGCAAGCGACAACCTTTTCTGAGCTGGCCTCTATGCTCCCGACTTCAGGGGCTGTTTACGATTACATTTCCTGTGGTATGGGGCGTTTTTTTGCGATTACTGGGACGATCTCTGCCTATTTGCTGGTACATGTGTTTGCTGGTACCGCCGAGACGATTTTGTCTGGGGTGATGGCGCTGGTGAACTTTGAACACCTCAATACCATGATGGAAAGCAGTGGTCATTCTTGGTTGATTGGGGTGGGGCTAGTAATATTATTTGGAGTATTTAATGCTCTGGGGATTGCCGTATTTGGCAAGATTGAAATTATTCTTACCTTTGTCATGTGGGCCACCCTGACTGTATTTGCTGTGATTGGATTGTTAAAAGCGCCTGCTGTGCCGCTGGAAGGGTGGTTTGGCACACCATTGAATCTGACTGATCCATCTGGGATGCTGAGTCTGATTGGTATGGCTATGTTTATGTTTGTGGGTTTTGAATTGGTAACCCCTTTGGCTCCGGAGCTGAAAAACTCTGGTCGCAATATTCCTTTGGCTACTAAGTTGGGCCTTACTGGTGTGGCTGTCACCATGTTTCTTTATGGTGCGGCAATGGTGCATCAGGTGGCCAATACCTTGGTGGATCCGACTAATGCAGCAGGCCCACGTCTTCTGGATACGCCCATGGCCATACCGGCGTTTGCCAGTCAGGTTATGGGGCCGATGGGTAAAATTTGGCTGGGTATCGGCCTGTTGTTTGCTGGTGCTGCCACTATTAATACCTTGATTGCAGCACTGCCCCGCATCTTATATGGGATGGCGCTGGATGGCGCATTACCCAAGGTGTTTACTTACCTGCACCCACGCTTTAAGACCCCGCTGGCAGGTATTTTGACCGCTGTAATCGTGCCATGTATACATGCTTGGTACATTCAGGGTGATCTGAATCGTATTTTGCCACTGGTGCTGGCCGCTGTATGTGCTTGGGGAGTGGCTTATCTGCTAGTGAATATTTCGGTCGTGATGTTGCGTATACGTCGTCCGGATTTCCCTAGGGCTTACTGCTCGCCGTGGTTTCCTCTGCCACAAATTATTTCCAGTGCTGGGATTTTTATCGCCATCTGGTTTATCACCCCGCCGGGGATGAATCCTCGTGATATTTATATGCCGTTTGGATTGATGTTGGGCCTGACTGGGTTGTATGCGCTGGTATGGACGATTTTTGTTCAAAAAGTACATCCATTTCGCCCTGTTGAAATAGAAGTTGTGCTGGAAAAAGAGTTCGGTAAAGCACCCGCCTGTATCTCTCTTCTTGATAAAGAGCTTAAGTATGTTGCTCCGCTGGTTTAAGTGGCTACGTCGTAATCGCTTACCGGCGGCTTATCGTCCTGGTGTCACACTGCTGCGGTTAAGGCAGGATTTATCGGTGGATTGCCAGTTGATTGGTCAGAGCACTTTAGCTTGCGTCATGAGCGATGGGCTGGCGTTTTCGGTGCGGGAGCATACAGAGTCGCTGTTTTTGTCGCATATCGTCAGCTGTGAATTTTGCATGCCTGTTCCACTAATGCCAGATGTCATTAAGACGGGGCGTATTGTTATTCGTCATACCGGTAATCTGCGTCGTTTGGGCACGGTTTGTTTGGTTGTAGGGCGTGATGATGGTAGTTTGGCGGCGATTGCCCGCCAGTTGCAGCACGATAAGGCGCTACAGGCGGCGTTGTTACCTTTGGATTTTCGCCGCTGTGAACTGCGCTATGAGGACGAGGGCTGGCAGTTCTGTATTGAGCACTTTGGAGCTAGCGAGGTGGTCAGTCGCATGCCACCGCTGCGGCGCTATATCCGATTGATTACGGAGCAACGCCAAGTTTTATTGCAGTCGTTACGAGCCTGCCATGCTTTATTTATAAAGTGATTTAGTTGGGGCCGCCACAAACCTTTTTGACAATGCTCCACACCACTTGCTCATCCAAGGCAGACTATTTCCATCGTGAGCAGGCAAGCATGCTTGCCTAAACCAAAACGATTAGACATGGCGACATCTGCACCATCAAATAAAATAGTTTCTTGGAGTAATCCCACGGGGAGGATGCACAATAATGTGCGGACAAACATCGTGATCTGCTGGATACAAATGCTTGTCAGATTTGCAGGGGTTTAAGCAGTCATCTGTTTAGTCCGCTTGCTGCGGGTCGGGGATTTGCTCTAGCTCGGTGAGGAGGGTGAGTAGTTGCTCAAGCTTATCTGCGCCAAAATGCTGCTCGATTTGCTCGTAATAGCGTGCTGAAACGGGCAGGATCTGGCGAGTTAGTTCACTGCCCTTTGCCGAAAGCGAGATAATCAGGCGGCGCGTATCCACCGTATCTTTGCTGCGGTGAATCAGCCCAGTTTTTTCCATACGGACCAGAATGCCAGTCAGGCTGGGGGGAAGGATACAGGCCAGCCCAGCAATAACGCCCGCTTCCATATCGCCACGATCATCAAGCAGTCGCATAATGCGCCATTGTTGTTCGGTCAGATTAAAGCTGTTTAGCATTGGCCTGAAATAGGACATCACGGCCTCACGGGCACTCAGCAGGTGCTGTGGCAAACGGTGCTGATGCAGGGAGGTCTGTTGGCTCATGCGTTTGGACTATGTTGGTTAAAAATATACTTAATATAATAACATTTATATTTTGCTAACAACTATGACTGCGCTACTGCTGTTTATTTATTAAATGTTATGTCGATATCCCTCTTCAATCCCCTAGGCCCCTTCTGTTGGCTGTGACACCCTCACTAAGCCTTTGATTTAAAAGTTCGGCTTAGATCAAAAGAGGGACAGTTGATTAAGCGTAGGATTCAAGTTGCTAGTGCCTATCCCAAGTGAGTGCTATTTGCCGTTTAAAGCGGTCAGCATGCATAGGCTCTGTAGGCGTTGCATTAGCTATGACTAGAGTTGCATAAATAGACAATGGTTTGGTTTATGCTTTCGTCATTGTTAAAGTGCTTTTCTTTAATAGAGTTCATTGCTAAAGCATTATAAGTGTCGGCATGCTCAGCACTTGTTTGCCAATGACCATGTCATTGGCGAGAGTTACAGTGATTTATCTTATGCACGAATATGCAAAATGGATAAGCCTGTGGTTATCTATCCTCCAAATTTATCAAGGTAGATTATCTATCTGGATAAATTTTTTGTAAGCATTGTGGTTTTTTCAGTAATGAAAAAAAATAAAAAGTCAGAGGTGAGCTTTATCACCTGTGCTAGGGTTGTTCTGTCTATAAGCATTATGTAATATAGAGCAAATCATGCAGTAAGTTAAAAACACAGGTAAACTGCACCGATAAAGAAATAATAAAAGTGTCATGAAGTAGGCTTCTTGGTAGGAAGTTTGCAATACAACTGATGTATCTTCATAAATTATAAGATGATAAAGAAAGCAAGGATGCTAGTAATGTGGTTTCGTGCCTGCCTAATTGGATTTTGCGTGGTCGATTATGCGCAAGCTGCTTATGGCCCTGAAGATCTATTTAAGTTGACTGCTGATCTTGCTTATCAATACGATAGTAATTTATTTAAGTTAGATGAAGATATAACGAATGCACAAACTAATAAACATGGCAAAAGAGCAGATTCGAAAATAGAAACCCGTTTAGGTGGCAGCCTAGACTTAGTTATGTCGCGTCAGCTTGTACATGTTGTAGTGGGTGTGAATCAAATTAATTATCTTAATTTTACAGATTTAAACCACAATGAGTGGAACGCAAATTTAGTTTGGGATTGGGTAGTGGGTAGTATCGCAACTGGGCAACTGAGGGCCAATACCTCTACACGCATGTCTTCATTTGAGGATAATTCACTTGGCTCAAATGGCAATAGCGCGCTGGATATGCAAAAGCAAGATAGTATAAATTGGCAGGGTGCATTGCAACTAAAAAGCACGGTTGCAATTATTGCAACTGCAATGGTTAGTACAGAGCAACATGATGTAAAAAAATATATTGATGCAAAAAGTAATATGGTTAGTTTAGGTATGCGCTATAGCTCTAAAAAAGGTAATTATATTTCGGCTCAGCATAGCTGGCGAAAATATACCTATGATCAAGATTTACCATTTAGAGCTGGTTTTACAGAACAAATTAGCTCTTTAGACATGGCTTATGCCCCGAGTAGTAAAATTGATTTAAATCTGTCTTTAGGGATGAGCCGCTGGGTTTCTGCATTTAATGATGAAAGCCAATATACCCCACAGGGTGACTTAGGGCTTCTTTGGCGAGTCACAGATAAAACACAACTAAAGCTCAGCTATGGGAAAAGTTTTGCAGAGTTTACGAGTGGTGCAGGACGAAACTTAGATCAGCATGTAAATTTTAATGCTCGTTGGTCTATGTCAGAAAAAATAAATTGGAATCTTGATTTAAATCAGCGCGATCGTAGTTTTGAGGTGGCTGGTAGTAATTCTAGTAATGAAGAAACAACAAATAGCTTACGTTTAGGCATGGGGTACAAAGTACTACGGCAGCTAACGATTAATAGTTATTTGCAGACGGAAAAACGGGATAGTAGTTTGAATAATAGTGACTACAAATACTATCAAGTTGGTTTAAATGCCACACTGGTTTATTGAATTTTTTAATAAACTATAAGTGGATGGTTTTTTTAATTAACCAATGAGAAAATTGCCTAGGGGGTTTTTATCACTGTGAATGATACAGTAAAAAATATTGACCAATATATGGATGGTAAGGAATTAGAGTCGAGCATAGTCTCCGCACCTAGTTTGCTTGCTGATCGGTTCCGTGAGTTCTCTAATGCGGCACCTTTTATTAGTTTTTTCAAGTTGTTTATCGATC
The DNA here is from genome assembly GCF_025352645.1 of Iodobacter sp. GTDB lineage: Bacteria > Pseudomonadota > Gammaproteobacteria > Burkholderiales > Chitinibacteraceae > Iodobacter. Next base: position 17,903 of record NZ_JANXSO010000101.1, read on the forward strand.
CAGTTTTAGTTGTTGTAACGCTTTATTTATTATCCATTCCCTTTGATATTGCGATGGATGGTTATGAGTTTGTTTTAGGTGCGCTTTCGTTTTTACTAACCGCCCTTTTGTTGGATGGTATGTTTTTATTTATTCCTGGCTACTCACGGTCATGGTTAGGGCTTGGGCGTTTTATTGTTGAATGGCTAGGAGTGGTGATCGGTTTAATACTGATTGGGCGCGTTTCTGGGTTTATTAATTACTATCATCCACCTTTCGTTATTACCTGGTTTATTGTTGCGCCTATTGTTTTAATTGGTGTGCATATGGCTATTCGAGTCTATGTTTTACGAGTCGACTCGGGAGAAAATGCAGAGCATAGTAAAGTCGTTGTAGTTGGGGTAAATCATCCCAGCCAAATTTTAGTAAAAAATATCAATGAAGAGCCTTTTTTAAAAATGGACTTTATTGGATATTTTGATGATAGATCTGTTAGTAGGCTGCCAAAAAGTGCCGCAGAACATTTAATTGGTGGCTTAGATGCTATACCTCAATTTGTTAAGCTGCATGGCGTTAAAAAAATATTTATTTCCCTGCCAATGAGCTCGCAGCCTAGGGTGCTTGATTTAATTGATGAGCTTAAAGATAGCACTGCATCTATTTATTTTATCCCCGATTTGTTTGTTTTTGATTTAATTAATGCACGGTTTGATAACGTAGCGGGAATGCCTATTGTTGCTATTTGTGAAAGCCCCTTTATGGGGTTGAATGGGGTAGTGAAAAGAATAAGTGATATTGTATTGTCGGTGCTGATTTTAATGATGATCTGGCCTATTTTATTAGGAATTGCACTCGCAGTTAAATGCACATCTGAGGGGCCGGTATTTTTTAAGCAGCGCCGTTATGGTGAAAATGGCGACAGTGTGCTGGTATATAAGTTTCGCTCCATGACGGTCATGGAAGATGGTGACAAAGTCATCCAAGCAACCAAGAATGATCAAAGGTTAACATCAATTGGTAGCTTTTTACGCAAAACATCTTTAGATGAATTACCTCAGTTTATTAATGTACTGCAGGGAAAAATGAGTATTGTGGGGCCAAGGCCGCATGCTAATGCGCATAATGAACAGTATAGAAAATTAATTAAAGGCTATATGATTCGGCATAAAGTAAAACCAGGTATTACTGGCTGGGCCCAGGTAAATGGCTTTAGAGGGGAAACAGATACACTGGATAAAATGCAGAGTCGTATCAAATATGATTTAGATTACTTGCGTAATTGGTCTGTATGGTTGGACTTAAAAATTATAGTTTTGACTGTTGTTGTTATTTTCCGCGACAGAAATGCTTATTAAATTTAATTTAAAAAATAAATGCTAAGGAATTAAAATGCTCAAAATAGCCATGAAACCTATTGTTTTAACCCTTACTGCCGCTATGTTGCTGTCTGCATGTGGCGACAAAGACGAAAAAAAATCACCAAGCCAAGTTTTAGCCAAAGTAAATAAAACAGAAATTACTGTCCATCAATTAAATGGCCTGCTAGGGCAAGTTCAAGATGCCAGTCCAGCTATTAAGCAGCAAATGCTTGATCAACTTATTGATCAAGAGTTGCTAGTGCAAAAAGCAACCGATCTAAAATTAGATAGAGAACCCAATATTTTGCAAGCGATTGAAGCGGCTAAACGCCAAATTTTATCGCAAGCCGCTGCAGAGCGTGTATTAGGTAAAGCTGAAGAATTAAAAGCAGAAGATATTGATAAATTTTATAATCAAAATCCAGCTTTATTTGCTGAGCGTAAAAACTATGATTTCTCTGTGTTTAGTGTTGACAAAAAATCATATAGCGATGAATTAATTAAAAAACTAGATAAAATAACAAATGTACAGCAGGTTAAAGCTACTTTAGGTGGTGCAAAAGTTCAATTTAGTGAAAATGAAGTAAAACGTACGGCTGAGCAACTGCCATTGGCTTTGTTATCAAAATTTTCTGCAATGAAACCTGGCGATATTATGACGATGCCAGAAGGTGACAAAGTAGTATTGCTATTATTAAAAGAAAGTGTATCGGCTCCTGTTGCAAAAGAAAATGCTGCGCCATTAATTAAACGTTATTTACAAAATGACAAAGCACAGGTGGATGCAAAAATTAAAATTAAAGCATTGCGCGACGCGGCAAAAATTGAATATACCCAAAAATTTGTTGAGACTAAACCTGAAGCAGCGAGCAGCCCATCAAGCACGGATGATGGATTAAAAGCAGGACTGAAAGGATTAAAATAATGAAAGCAAAGCATTTTATTGCCTTGGTTTTTGTATTTTTTTACAATGCTTTTGCCTTGGCTGCTCCTAATGCTGAATATCGGCTTGGGCCTGGCGATATAGTTAAAATTAGTGTTTACGATCACCCGGATTTAACAACTGAATTGCAACTAAATGATAAGGGGGCCGTTGCATTTCCCTTGTTAGGCGATATAAAGCTTTTGGGGCTGCAGTACACAGATGCAGAAGCACTGATTGGCGGTGCTCTTAAAAAGGGTGGGTTTATTAATAACCCTAATGTTAGCGTTTTAATTTCTCAATATCGTAGCCAGCGGATTGCTGTGATTGGTGAGGTTAATCGAGCTGGGCGTTATGCGTTGGAAGGTGCAACGGGTCTGGTTGATTTGATTGCTATTGCAGGAGGGCTAAACCCAAATGCTGGTGACACAATTATAGTGTTGCGTGGTTCAGAGCGTATTGAATATAGCCTAAATCAATCGATGAAATTATCGAATGAAACAAAACGTAATATGCCAATTGTTAATGGTGATGTTGTCTATGTGCCGCGCGCTCAGCAGTTTTATGTTTATGGTGAAGTAAATCGCCCTGGTGTGTTTCGCATGGAGCCAAAAATGACGGTGATGCAAGCGCTGGCGGTTGCGGGTGGATTTAATCCACGTGCATCGCAGCGCAGCTTAGAAATTCATCGAATTGATCAGTTTGGTGCGGTTACGAAAGTAGAGGCTAAATTAAGTGATTTACTCGTAGAAAACGATACTATTTTTGTTCAAGAAAGCCTTTTCTAATTTAATCGTATAGAGCAAATCTAATAATGACACTCGAACAGTTTTTAAATATTCTACGCGCTAGAAAGCATATTGGGATTGCTGTATTTGCTACTGTTATTTTAGTAACTCTGATTATTAGCTTGATATTGCCAAAGCAATATACTTCTGATGCTGCTTTGGCCGTGGATATTAAGGCGAATGATCCGGTTACGGGGCAGCAGGTAGCCGGATTTTTAGCCCCAAGTTTTATGGCAACGCAAGTTGAAATGATTGGGAGTCAGAATGGCGCATTAAAAGTTGTGGATACCCTTGAACTAACAAAGCTTCCTGAGGCACAAGCTCAGTTTGCTGAAGCAACTAAGGGGCAGGGTGATATCAGAAACTGGTTTGCTGAATCTTTATTAAAAGGTTTGGAAGTAAAACCAAGCCGTGAAAGTAATGTGATTAATTTGTCATATACAGCAACGGATCCGCAGTTTGCAGCAACCTTAGCCAATGCATTTACTCAGGCTTATATTCGTACAACGATTGATATTAAAGTGGCATCGGCTCAACAAAATAATATTTTTTTCCAAGAGCAATTAAAAACACTGCAGGCTAATTTAGAAAAAACTCAGAAAAAACTATCTGAGTATCAGCAAGAAAAAGGCATTGTAGCCACTGATGAGCGCCTTGATCTTGAAATGCAGCGTTTAAATGAAATATCTAGCCAATTGGTAGGTGCTCAATCGCAAACTTTTGATGCTCAAGCACGGGCACGAGGTGGCCAAAGTGCGCCAGATGTTTTAAATAATCCACTTATTTTGCAATTAAAAGGCCAGTTATCGGCACAGGAAGCAAAATTAAAAGAGTTAGCAGAAAAAAATGGCCCTAATCATCCGCATTATCGTCAAGCACTGGCTGAGGTGACTGCAACACAAAGTCAATTAAATGACTTGATGACTCAATACTCAGGTGGCTTAAGCGGGGTTGCTGGTAATTCACAATCACGTCAGGCTTCATTAAATGAAGCAATGAAGGCACAAAAAGAGCGGGTTTTAGAGTTGAAATCAGGCCGCGCCAATATTGATGTATTACAGCGTAATGTAGATAACGCACAGCGGAGTTATGATCAAGCCTTGCAGCGTTTTAGCCAAACTATGCTGGAAAGCCGTTTGGATCAAAGCAATATCACGATATTAAAGTCTGCTACGCCGCCTTTAAAGCATTCCAGTCCTAGAATTCTATTAAATCTAGTTTTGGCTATTTTTGTAGGTTCGATATTGGCTGTTGGCTCTGTCATGCTTGCTGAGTTGTTCGATCGGCGTATTCGTAGCAAAGAAGATATTGAAATGATGCTTGGCATTTCTGTATTAGCCGATTTGCCATTACCGGCCCGTAATAAGAAAAGAAAATTTGGTCGCTTGTTAGGGGTGAAAGTATGAATAACGTAATTAATCATGAGATTATAAATACAACTACTGCTGCTGGTAATATTGGTAAGCAGTTATTAGATGCAGGAAAGCTTACGGTTAGCCAAGCTGAAAAAGTATTGTTGTTGCAAAAAGAAAGCAATTTACGCTTTGGTCAAGCGGCTATTCAACTGGGCTTTATTACTGAGGCAGATATCCAAGATGTATTGGCTCATCAATTTGCATACCCTTATCTTAGCTCAGGCCAAAGCGGGATTGATGAACGTATTATCGCTGCATATAAGCCATTTGATCCAAGAGTAGAGGCTTTACGTAGCTTACGTAGCCAATTGTTACTGTGCTGGATTGAAAATGGTAATAAATCGATAGCCTTGGCTTCATATGATGCTGGAATCACGACAGAATTGCTGGCGGCTAATTTGGCTGTGGTGTTTTCACAGCTTGGTGAGCATACCTTATTGGTGGATGCTAATTTGCGCTCCCCACATCAGCATGCCTTATTTGGTCAAACAAATCGTATTGGTTTAAGCGATGTTTTGGCTAATAGAGCAGGGCTAGAGGCGATACAAAAAGTCGGCGATTTGCGTGATCTATCCGTGCTTTCTGCAGGAACACAGGCACCCAATCCGCAAGAGCTGCTTTCACGAGATTCATTTAGCCAGCTAGTAGGCGAGCTTGCCAATCAGTTTGATGTCGTCATTTACCACACTAGCCCATTGATGAGCGCCATGGATGCTCAGCTTATCGCAGCCAGAACAAAAGGAGTTGTCTTGATTGTAAATCGCAACCAAACAACGGTTAAAGGCCTAGCACAAGCCCGTGAGCAGCTGGAGTCTACTGGCGCAGAGATTCTAGGCTGCGTGCTTGCTACGGCTGAAGAGTGAACAAAATGATGGCCTATGCAAATAATCCGCGCGAATTACTGATTAAAACTGGGCCAGTACTTATTGGCTTGGCTGCCATGTTTATTCCAGCTTTTTGGTGGTTACTAAACCATATCTGGGGAGAAGAGAGCCAAGCCCACGGCCCCATTGTATTGGCGATAGGGTTATGGCTTTTCTATCGTAATAAAGATGGCTTAATCTCCGCCTGTATTGAGGGAAAACAGCAGTCTGCATTTGGCGGTATTTTGTTACTTTTAAGTTGTCTATTATTTATTTTAGGTAAATCACAATCGATTGACTTGGTATTGGCTTTTTCTTTTATTGCGGTACTTGCTTCATTATTACTTCTATTTGGTGGCTGGGAAGCCTTGCGCTTAATGTGGTTTCCATTGTTTTTTATGTTATTTATGCTGCCATTGCCAGGGACTTTGGTGACTGCACTTACTTTGCCAATGAAAATGGCGGTTTCTTATGTTGCAGAATCCTTGCTTTACCATGCGGGCTATCCCGTTTCGCGCACTGGGGTAATTATTCAAATTGCACAATATCAAATGCTGGTGGCGGATGCCTGTGCAGGCTTACATACGCTATTTACTCTAGAAGCAATTGGTTTATTGTATTTAAACTTAATGGGGTATAAGTCTGTGCCCCGTAATGTTTGTATTGCATTAATGGTTGTGCCGATTTCCTTTACGGCCAATACAATTCGTGTGATCACTCTTATTTTGATTACCTATTATTTTGGCGATGCTGCTGGCCAAGGGTTTTTGCATGGGTTTGCGGGTTTTGTATTATTTGGGGCCGCGTTATTTTTGTTAATGTCATTTGACACACTGCTTGGTTGGATCATGAAAAAATGTGGTGTAACTGATGCAGGAATTAAAAAGCATGCTTGATTTTAAAAAGAATAAATATGCATTGATGATTGCCACTGCTCTATTTTTATCGGCAACTTTAGGTTATACACTCACCCCAAAAAATGCGATGGCTGACACTAAGCCAAAGATAAATTTAGAAAAGTCTATCCCCAATGCCTTTGCTGATTGGACATTAGATACACGAGTCGTGCCTATTAGTACAAGCCCAGAATTACAAGAAAAACTAGATAATCTCTATAGCCAAATAGTAAACCGTACTTATATTAATGCTAAAGGCGAGCAAATTATGCTTTCTATTGCCTATGGCAGAGATCAAGGGGGGGATGGATCGCAAGTACATAGGCCAGAGTACTGTTATCCAGCACAAGGATTTGAATTGAAAAATACACATGATGGAAAATTGAAATATAAAAATGATTATATACCGGTACGGCGTTTGCTTGCGGTAAACGGGAGTAGAACAGAGCCAATAAGCTATTGGATCACCATAGGGGAAACCGCGCTGCGTTCTGGGTTTGATAGAAAGTTAGCTCAAATAAGTTATGGTTTAAAAGGCACGATCCCAGATGGCTTATTATTTAGGGTATCCAATATTTCAACAGAAATAGATGCTTCGTACCAGCTGCAAGAAAAATTTACTAATGATCTATTAAATAGTGTTGATAAACAAACCAGAATTAGACTGGCTGGAAATTTAAATGGAGAGTAATGTGAGTAAAAAAGTTGCGCTTATCACGGGTGTTACCGGCCAAGACGGTTCTTACCTAGCTGAATTTCTTTTAGAAAAAGGCTATGAAGTGCATGGTATTAAACGCCGTGCTTCATCGTTTAATACTCAACGTGTTGATCATATTTATCAAGACCCACATATTGAAAATAGCAGTTTTAAATTGCATTATGGTGATTTAAGCGATTCATCTAATTTAACCCGTATTTTGCAAGAAGTGCAGCCGGATGAAGTTTATAACCTTGGTGCGCAATCGCATGTGGCGGTGAGTTTTGAATCGCCAGAATATACAGCCGATGTCGATGCAATGGGCACATTACGCCTATTAGAAGCTATTCGCTTTTTAGGCCTAGAAAAGAAAACACGTTTTTACCAAGCTTCCACCTCTGAGCTATATGGCTTGGTGCAAGAGATTCCGCAAAAAGAAACCACACCATTTCATCCACGCAGCCCTTATGCCGTGGCAAAGATGTATGCCTATTGGATTGTGGTGAATTATCGCGAAGCCTATGGTATGTACGCATGTAATGGCATTTTGTTTAATCACGAAAGCCCGCGTCGTGGTGAAACCTTTGTAACACGCAAAATCACCCGTGGTTTAGCGAATATCTCCCAAGGCTTAGAAAAATGCCTGTTTATGGGCAATATCGATTCCCTGCGCGATTGGGGCCACGCCCGTGATTACGTCAAAATGCAATGGATGATGTTGCAACAAGAAGTAGCGGATGATTTTGTGATTGCCACTGGCGTGCAATATAGCGTGCGTGATTTTATTCGCATGTCAGCCAGTGAGTTAGGTATCTCGCTTAAATTTGAGGGCGTAGGGGTGGATGAAAAAGCCATCGTTACTAAAATTGAAGGCGATAAAGCGCCTGCATTAAAAGAGGGCGATGTAATTATGCAAGTCGACCCACGCTATTTCCGCCCCGCTGAAGTTGAAACATTATTGGGCGACCCAACAAAAGCCAAAGTGAAATTAGGCTGGGTACCAGAAACCACCTTGCCAGAATTAGTGCAAGAAATGGTAGCTCATGATCTGCAAAATGCTCGTCAGCATGCCCTATTAAAAACACATGGTTATGCAGTTTCTGTTTCAACTGAGCAGTAAAATCAATCCGGGCACATTGTGCCCGGTTTCACCCCCTATTAAATTGAATAAATAAAATGTCCTATATCCTGCCTGAACATAAAATTTACATTGCTGGCCATCGAGGCATGGTGGGTTCTGCTATTGTGCGTGAGCTAAATAAATTAGGACTCACAAATATCATAACTCGTACCCATGCAGAATTAGATCTGACTAATCAAGCAGCAGTTGATGCTTTTTTTACAGCTGAAAAGCCTGATTTCGTATTTTTAGCGGCAGCAAAAGTAGGCGGCATTCATGCCAATAATGTTTACCGTGGCGATTTTATTTATCAGAATTTAATGATCCAAAATAATGTGATTCATGCTGCTTATCAGCATGGCGTTAACCGCCTGATGTTTTTAGGCTCTAGCTGCATTTACCCTAAAGATTGCCCACAGCCAATTAAAGAAGAATATCTTTTAACGGGCCCTTTAGAGCAAACCAATCAGCCCTATGCTCTGGCTAAAATTGCCGGTATTGAAATGTGCTGGAGCTATAACCGCCAATACGGTACTCAATATTTGGCCGTTATGCCGACTAATCTTTATGGCCCTGGCGATAATTATCACCCAGAAAACAGCCATGTGATTCCGGCGCTTATTCGCAAAGCGCATGAAGCCAAACAAAGCGGCGCAAAAGAAATGGTGGTCTGGGGCAGCGGCACACCGCGCAGAGAGTTTCTTTATTGCGAAGATATGGCCGAGGCTTGCGTTTATTTACTGAATTTGCCAGATGCAGAATATAAAAAACAATTAAATGATCAACACCCGCCACTGATTAATATTGGCACAGGTGAAGATATGACAATTCGTGAACTAGCGAGCACGATTTGTGATGTGGTGGGTTTTAAAGGCGAGCTGGTATTTGATGCGAGTAAGCCAGATGGCACGATGCGGAAGTTACAGGATATTAGCAAGCTTGAGTCTTTAGGCTGGGCTGTAAAAAAAGGCTTCAAAGCAGGTCTTGCTGTGGCATATGCACAATTTTCAAATGAGTGATGATGTTTAATTTATTTTGGATAAAATACCGCTATTTTTCAGGACGCTTAAAAGGAGAGTTCTATCGCTGGCTCATCATTCTATGTGGTGGAAAATGCGGCACTGGTTTATGGGTTGGTAAAGGTGTTATTTGGAAATATGCACCACATCATGGTATTGATATTTCTTCTAATGTTTACTTTGGAGAAAATACTTTAATAGATGTTCCTATAAATGGGAGGATCAGAATTGGTGAGCGAGTGAAATTTACTTATGGGTGTGTAATATCAGCAAACGTGAGAGTGGTTATAGGTGATTTCACTTTGCTTGGAGAGTATTGCTCTGTTAGAGATTCTGATCATGGAATGAAACTCGGTGTCATGATTTATGAGCAAGAGATGCTACTAGGTCAGGTAAATATAGGAAAGGATTGTTGGTTGGGTAGAAATGTAGCAATTCTAAGAGATTCAGATATCGGTGATGGTGTCGTTATTGGGGCACAATCTCTTGTATCAAAACAGAAACTTTTACCAATGGCGGTGTATGTAGGTTGTCCAGCTCGTTCTGTGAAAATTCGAACATGATTAAAAAACTCTTATCTCTTTTAGGGGGATATGCTTTAGCTACTCTTGCTCAGGGTCTCGTAGGGCTCCTAGCAGTTCCTTTGCTTTTGCATATATTCAGCGCTAGTAATTTTACATATTGGGTACTATTGGAGCCAATTGTTGCAATGATGGCGGGTTTAATTTGGCTTGGTTCACAGTATGGAGTGTTGCATGCAATTCCTGTAAAAAAAATAAAAGCAAATCAAGTGCCGCATTTATTTTATAAATTTGCGAGTGGACCAGCTTTTTTTATTTTACTAGTAGGGGTTCCTTCGGTTTGTCTTTTATTGAATTTAATGAATAAAGGTTTTTTGTTTGTTGCTATTTTAATTGTTTATGTTTTTTGTGAAGGTTTAATTCTGTTGAGCCAATTTTTATCGAGGGCGAAGGCTGATTCAGTTTCTTTTGCAATTACAGTTTGGGTCCGTTCTGGTGGATTGTTATTATTGCTTTTAGTATTAAATAAGTTTGATATTAAGTTGGAGTTAATTACTTTTATATTTTTAATGTCATTGTTAGATTGTATTGTCTTGGTTTTTATTGCTTTACGAAAAAATAGATTTACATTGGTAGAAAGTCTGTTATCCCCCTCAGACTATTGGGGGCTTGTTAAGTATGGTATCCCCTTTGTTGTTTCTGGGGCGCTGACAATGATGGCAGGCAATATGGATCGATATGTATTGAATCATAGTCTTGCTGCTGAAGAATTAGCCTCTTATCTTATTTTGGCAAAAATTGCTGGAGCAATGAATTTTGCTATTGCACCAGTTAATTTATGGTGGCCAGTTGCTAGGCATTTGCATGTTTCTGATCCTGATGCAGGTAGTATGTTTTTTAAAAGTGCTTATTCAATAATTTTAGGGTTTTACTTGTTTTCTGCTGTTGTTTTATTTATATCCGCTAGTTATTTATTGCCTTGGTATGCGCCTGGTTTACTTATTAAAGATGAAAGTGCGCTGGCCGTGCTTTTATTAGCGTGGGTTGCGCAGGCAATGGGGTCTGTAATGAATGTTGGTGCGTTATCTCCAGGAAAGACACATTTAGTCCTTGTCAGTTCAGTAATTGCTGTTTTGGTGGGGCTTTGTGCATCATTACTTTTGACTGCTAAATGGCCATTTTATGGTGCAGCAGCTGCGGTGTTGATTAGTCAGTTAATTGGGTTGATATTAAATTGCAGAATTTCACAGAAAATACAGTACGTTGAAATTCCTTATATAAAAATGTTATTGCTAGTTTTATCTTCATCTTTTGTAACGTCAGTACATATAAAGTATGGCTCTGTCGAAGTTGATGTTTTGGTGGGCTGCGTGCTTGGTTTGTTATTTTTATTTATTTTGAAAAGAGATATATTTTCGTTGCAATTAAATAAAAAAATTATAGAGTAATTGCGGATGTGTGCTATGAAGATAGTTGGAAAAAATGGTTTTGTAAATTCAGAAGGTAATTTTTGGATATTACCTCTTTATTTAATTGCTGCGGGGTTAGACTTTCGGCTTTCAGATATAGGTGTTCGCGGCCCAAATGTTAATCTGTTAGAGTTTGTGACGATACTAGGTTTAGGTAAGATACTTCTTGATGCTTTAGTTCTTCCTAAACAGTTTTCTTTTATGCTGAATCAGCTTTGGAAACTGATGCCAGTGTTAGTTCTTTATTATTCATGGATTTTTGTTGCATCGCTAATTGGGTTATTGGTTTATCCAAAGTCTATATTTATAGTTAGAAATCTTTTTCCTGCATTCGTTTTTTCTTTGTTTCTAGTTAATTGTGTTAGAACTCCTAAGCAACTGCGAATTTTAATGTACTTTTTTCTTATTTCGTCACTGCCCAATGTATTATTAGGAGCACTACAATATTTAATGGGTAAGCCATATTTGGTCGTTTTAAATATGGCGTCTGCTGTAAAAATGGATTTAGATGGTAGCTTTGTGCGTAATGTCGCTGCTGGGCTATATAGTCATCCTAATGGGTTATCTATTTTTCTATTACCAGTTGTAGTAATTTCAGCCGCACTTTCAGGTATGAATTTAGGTCAAGGTGTTTGGGGACGGGTAATGGCATTATTATTATTTATAATATCTGCTGTTGTATTGTATGGTACGAGGGCAAAAGGAGCGTGGCTTTGGTCGGTTTTTGGATTAAGTTTGCTTTTATTTCCCTTATGGTTTTATCGGATACGTAATTCTTCTTTGTTATTTGTTTCTATTTTAGTTTCTTTTATTATTGGAATTACATTATTTAGCTTGGATGCAGGAAAAACACTTTCAACAATGTGGACTCGTGTATTCCTTTGGAATGCGGCACTAAATGTTTTTAGTCATGATATATTTCTTTCTTTCTTTGGTAGTGCACAGTTGAAGATGTGGTATGTTTCTGCAAAGTTAGCTGATGTTCAATATGATAATGCACATAATACATTTTTAAATCAAATGGTTAACTTTGGGTTTTTCGGATTGTTTTTTTATTTGTTAAATATGTTAGTTTCTATTAAAAAAGCATGTGAAATTTTCTATGATAAAAATGCGAAAGATTTTTTTTGTTTTTCAAAAATTGCTATTGCTATAACGTTAGCTATTTCTGGCCAGTATTTCTTTGAACCCGCTGCGGAGTCTAGTGGCTATGCGCTGACTTTTGTCTTTTTTATTGCAATTCCATCGTTGTTGCAAAATATGCGTGAGGGTGCTAATGAGCTCTAAAGTCGGTATCCATCTCAATGCATTTCCTCTTGCTTCTGAAGTTTTTATTACTGAGCAAGCGAGGACAATGCGTGAGTTTGAGCCACATTTCTTTGTGAGACAGCAATTAGCAGAAGCGGCTAATTTTAAGGTTTTACCTATTCAAAGAAATGCTGAGGGTAGCCTGCGTAAAAAGTTATTTGCACTTTTCCCCGGCAAATGGGCATGGGGAGAAAAATTAGCAGATCTTAATTTGATTCACGCACATTTTGGAACTAATGGTGTTTATGCATTACCTATTGCGAAAGCGTTAGATATTCCTCTAATCGTAACTTTCCATGGCTATGATGCAACTGTTTCTCGCCTTCAATTAATGAGGCATGGTGGAGTAAGTGGCATGATGTATGCACTTAATCGCCATCGCTTAGTAGGCGCTGCAGATAAAATCATTGTGGTTTCTGAGTTTCTTAAAAAGAAAATGCTTAATTTGGGTTTTCCTGAGAAGCTTCTTGAGCAACATTATATTGGCGCTGATTTACAAAAATTTAGTGTTATTCCTTTAGAAAAGCGTAATTTAGATGTGGTTTGTGTGGCTCGGCAAGTTGAGGCAAAAGGCATTCGTGAGTTAATTTTGGCGTTTTCTAAAGTTTGTTCTTATTTCCCTGAAGCTCGTTTGCGATTAGTTGGTGATGGGCCGGATAGAGGTTTATTTACTTTGCTTGTGGGTGAGCTGAAGCTAACTGAGAAGGTTGTTTTTGAGGGGGCATTACCTCATGTGCAGGTGGCAAATATTGTTTCTCATTCAGCAATTGCAGTGTTGTTTAGCAAAAAAGGTAAGAATGGGTCAGAAGAGGCTTTTGGCCTTTCTGCTATCGAAGCGTCAGCTGCTGGATTACCCGTTATTGTTTCCAGACATGGTGGATTAACAGAAACAGTTCAGCATAATGAAACTGGATTTATTGTTGAAGAAAGTAATGTGGATGAATTAGCAGGCTCGCTGAAGTGTTTACTTGACTCTGCAGCTTTACGTGAAACGCTAGGAAATAGTGGGCGCTCTTTTGTTGAGAAAAAATTTAATTTACATCATCAAACTAGTCTATTAGAAGTAATTTATAAAAAGGTAATCAGTTAATGAACCCCTTAATCATGCCTCTGGTTTCTATCATGATGCCTGCCAGAAATGTGGCAGAGTGCATAGTGGATACAATTAGAAGCATTCAGGAGCAAAGCTACTCCAATTGGGAGTTGATTTTTGTTGATGATGGTAGTACTGATTCCACTCTTTTGATTGTTCGTAATTTAGCTGGTTTTGATCCGCGTATTAAAGTCTTTGCAATGGAGCATGGTGGAAGGGGAAAGGCGAGAAATATGTGTATTTCTCATTGCTCTGGTAAGTATGTGGCTGTCTGTGATAGTGATGACGTTTCATTTCCTGATCGATTTGAAAAGCAAGTCGATTATATGGAGAAAAATTCTGATATTGCATGCTTGGCTTCATGGTGGATTCCATTTTCTACTTCTAAGCCAGATAAAAGTAGCAAACGATTAGGGGTGTTTCCCTGCTCTTCCGAAGAAATTGCTGATAGCTTTGCTAGGAAAAAAATGAGATTTCATAATGCGACTGCAATGTTGCGTAGAGAGCTTTTTGATAAATATGGTGCATTTAATGTAGATTTACGACGAGCTCAGGATTATGAATTTTATTCAAGATTAAATAAAGCAGGGGAACGGTTTTTTTGTATGAATGAACCGCTGGTTTATTATCGTCAAGAGAGTAATATTCCCTCCATTGCTTATTTTGTTGAGAATGGGATATACATGGCTTATGCGGATTACTTACTTGGTGGGGGAACATTACCTTTCAAACTGTACTCTGAAAAACCAATTTCTAGTTTTTGGAAGTTATATTACAAACTAAAATACGGGTATTTTTTCTTGAAAATGCGTTTTTTAAGTTGACATAATATGCGATATTTAATTTTTTACGTAACTGGTATTTTTTTATTGTTATCTACTTATGCTTGGGGTGGCAGTGTAAGTAAAGATTATTTTGGTATGCATGTGCACCGGAGCAATCAGAATAAATTATGGCTTAATTCTGGATTAGGCTCAATTCGCTTACATGACGCCAATGTTACATGGCTGGATTTACAGCCTAGCCCTGACTCGTGGAAGTGGGCTTGGCTGGATGGGATGGTTAATCGTGCCACGGCTGCCAATGTATCAATATTGTTACCATTGCAAGGTACTCCTGCTTGGGCATCTCGTACTCCTGAACTGAAAGCAGCTTATGGTTATGGGGCAAATGCAATGCCTTCAAACCTAGCGGCTTGGGAAAATTACGTTGAGGCAGTTGTTTCTAGATATAGGGGTAAAATTGCAGCTTATGAAATTTGGAATGAATCTAATTTATCTCATTTCTTTTCTGGAAATCCCGAAGATCTTGCTCTTTTAACAAAATCGGCAGTGAAAATTATTCGTCAGATTGATCCTGAAGCAAAAGTGGTTTGCCCTAGTGGAGTAGGAGATTACGGTATTAAGTGGTTTAAACGGCTTTTGGCCACTGAGGTCATGAGTGATTGTGATGTTATTTCTTATCACTTTTATACTAAGCACCAACCTCCTGAAAGTATGTTGCCAATTATTGATGATATTAAAATTGCTATTCGTGCCGCGGGCTATCAGCGTAAGCCACTGTGGAATACTGAAACAGGCTGGCTGATTGATACGCCAGAAGGTGTTGACCCAGTTTTAGCAGGGTTTAAGGCGGATGCTAAAAAACTGAATGATTTTGAAAGTGTGTCTTATTTATTGCGTTCGTTTATTTTAGGTGCTGGTGCAGATTTAGGGCGTTTTTATTGGTATTCCTGGGATCATCCTTCAATGGGAATAACGAAGGGACGGGGAACGGGGTGGCGGCCAGCTGCGATTGCATTTAAAAACTTAACGGTTATTTTAGACGGCGGTGTTGTTGAGCCTTGCAGATTAAGTGCGGATCAATGGGTGTGTAATGGCTCCTTAAAAGATGGAAGAAAAGGATTTTGGGTTTGGTCTACAAAGTCGACAATGAAGAATTTTTCTGGAATATATAACGTGCTGCAATTTCAGTCAGATGGTGGGCTTATTTTGCAACATCGTGTAAAAAAGGCTGTTCCCATTGGGACTTTGCCATCATTTTTATATAAGTCGAGTTAGGCAACTATGTTAGTTCTGTTTGATTTTTTTGAACTTACTCCTGGCAAAGGTAAGAGCATAGGCATTAATAATTATGCCATTAATTTGCTGGAGGCTTTGGCTGATCGGCCCGATAATATTTGCACATTCATAGTCGCTTGCAATTCGTCTTTTGATAAGACCCGCATGCAGAATTTACAAAGTAAAGGTGTATTGTTTCATACTGTTAAATACAACCCATCAATACTGGCAAGAATATTCTGGAATAGACTAGGTGCCGCTCTATTATCTAGAAAAATGAAAATTAATCTTTATTTTTCTCCTAAGGGATTTTTGCCGCATGGTCTTTCTTTTTTATGTAAGCAAGCATCTTCCTTGGTTGTTATTCATGATTTAATTCCATTTTGGTATAAAGATCGATTTCCTAAATATTTTGGACTGATGGAGGAGTTATTTATTCTTGGCGGGCTGGAATACTCGGTAAAATATTCTGATTCAATTGTTGCCATTTCAGACTTTACAGCCGCTGATATTGCCCGGCGTTTAGGAAGAAAGAGTGGGATAGAAACTGTTTATAATGGTGTTCCTCTAACTGCAGCGGATAAAAACTTATATGAAGGCGATTATATTTTCTCTGTTGGCTCCTCTCTGCCACATAAGAATTTAGAAACGTTATTATCTGCATACTCAATTTATCGGTCAGTTACAGCAAACCCTTTACCATTAGTTATTTGTGGAGTTAGTGATCCGGGTGTGGAGGGCGTTTTGGCTGTGAAAGGGATTTCTGATTTTCAGCTTCATTCTTATTATGCTCATGCAAAGTTATTTATATTTTTACCGCACATTGAAGGATTTGGTTTTCCTCCACTTGAAGCACTTAGTCATCATACGCCGGTCTTGTGCAGTGATATTCCCGTGTTGAGGGAAATTACAAAGGGATTGTGCACGTATGTTAAGCCTGATTGTGCCGATTCGGTTGCGTTAATGATAGGGTCATTGCTTTCAGATCATAATCTGGAGCAGGATTCGATAAAGATTTCAGCATTGCTTTCAGAGTATTCTTGGCGTAACTGTGCAGAAAAAATATCAAATATCATGCAAAAAATGGGCGGGGTAAAATAAATGATGAATGTACTTAGTCGTTTTAATAAAACTAGACATACGGTTCCCGTGATAGGGATCCCGATTGATGTTATTAATTTTGATGAAGCTATTTTTACTATATCCAGTTGGTCGAGGAAGCATTTATCAAAGTATGTTTGTATTTGTAATGTGCATTCTGTTGTTACAGCTTCACAAGAGAGTGATTTTATTGAGGTGATTCGTCAGTCAGATATGGCCACACCGGATGGTGCTCCTGTTGCATGGTTAATGCGGCAGATTGGTATTTCAGGGCAAGTACGTGTGAATGGGCCCGATCTAATGTGGCAATATTGTGCATATGCAGAGCAGAGTAGTGAGACATTTTATCTTTATGGTGGAATGCCTGAAACGTTAGATATTTTGAAAAATAAATTGTCAAAAGAATTTCCACGTTTGAAAATTGCTGGAATGTATTCACCTCCTTTTCGTGCTTTATCTGATGAGGAGGATACTAGGATAGTAGAAGAGATTAATGCATCTGGTGCTGGTGTTGTTTGGGTAAGCCTAGGCTGCCCCAAACAAGAAAAATGGATGGCGGCGCATCGGGGTAAAATAAATGCGGTGATGATTGGTGTGGGTGCGGCATTTGATTATCATGCTGGCACAATTATCCGTGCCCCGTTGTGGATGCAAAATTCGGGATTAGAATGGCTGCATCGTTTATGTTCTGAGCCGCGCAGATTGTGGAAACGCTATTTTGTAACTAATACCATTTTTGTTATTAAAGCGATTCGCCAGCTTATCAGTAAAAATTAATTATTTAAATCGGGAGTATTCTTGCAAATGAAAATTACAGTGATTGGCTCAGGCTATGTTGGTTTGGTCACAGGCACTTGTCTTGCTGAGTATGGTAATGACGTGGTGTGTTTGGATGTTGATGCCAATAAGATTCGTATCTTGCAAGAGGGCGGAGTGCCGATTTTTGAGCCGGGCTTAGAGGAAATGATTAAACGCAATGTGGCCGCTGGGCGTTTGCGCTTTACCACTGATATTAAAGAATCGGTAGAGCACGGCACGATCCAATTTATTGCGGTGGGTACGCCGCCGGATGAAGATGGCTCGGCAGATTTAAAATATGTGGTGGCCGCTGCGCGTAGTATTGGCCGCTATATGCATGGCTATAAGGTGATTGTGGATAAGTCTACTGTGCCGGTTGGTACGGGTGATAAGGTTAGGGCCGCAATTAATGATGAGTTAAGCCAGCGCGGTGAGCAAACCAGCTTTGCGATCGTTTCTAATCCAGAATTCTTAAAAGAAGGCGCGGCGATCGAAGATTTTATGCGCCCAGATCGAATTGTGATTGGTACCGATGATGATACAGCCAAGGATCTGATGAGCTCTTTATACGGGCCTTTTGTGCGTAATCATGATCGTATTTTATTTATGGATGTGCGCTCGGCAGAAATGACTAAATATGCGGCCAATGCCATGCTGGCAACGCGTATTTCGTTTATGAATGAATTGGCCAATTTATCTGAAGTGATGGGTGCAGATATTGAGCTGGTACGTAAGGGGATTGGCTCTGACCCGCGAATTGGCTATCACTTTTTATACCCTGGCGTAGGCTATGGCGGATCGTGCTTTCCTAAAGATGTACAGGCATTGCAGCGCACGGCGAATGAGCATGGCATTAGTTTAAAAGTATTAGATGCGGTTGAAAAAGCCAATCATGCGCAGAAATCGGTGTTGGTGGATAAAATTGTTAAGCGCTTTGGTAATGATTTAAAGGGCAAGCATTTCGCTTTATGGGGCTTGGCATTTAAACCCAATACCGATGATATGCGCGATGCACCTAGCCGAGTGATTATTGAATATCTGCTTAGCCATGGGGCAACGGTGGCGGCACATGATCCTGTTTCGATTCATGAGGCGCAGCGTGTCATGCCAGATTGGCAAGGTTTAAGTTACGGTGATAGCCCAATGGCGGTATTACCGGATGCCGATGCGCTGGTGATTGTGACAGAATGGAAAGCATT
Organism: Iodobacter sp.; assembly: GCF_025352645.1. Taxonomy (GTDB): domain Bacteria; phylum Pseudomonadota; class Gammaproteobacteria; order Burkholderiales; family Chitinibacteraceae; genus Iodobacter. The sequence continues at coordinate 36,509 of NZ_JANXSO010000101.1, forward strand.
CCGTAGCCCAGATTTTGCTGATGTAAAAAACCAGCTTAAAAATCCATTGATATTTGATGGCCGTAATTTATACGATCCTAAAAAAATGGAAACCGCAGGCTTTGAGTATTATCCAATTGGGCGTAAGCAAGTAACGCAATAAGCATTGTGATAAACCGTCTTGTATGATCTGTGATCGAATAAGGCGGTTTTTTTTTGAGCGTTGTAAATATTATTTTTGCAAGCTGATCGGTGGCCGTATGGTGCTTGCGGGTGATACGCTGCATGGTATTTATTTGCTGGCTTTTCCGCCTAAATAATATATTTCTTTTTAAAAATTTGATGGAATTTTCATGTCAATTACTCCTGTCATTCTGTGTGGCGGCTCTGGTAGCCGTATGTGGCCGCTATCACGCGGTGGTTATCCTAAGCAGTTTTTAAAATTGCACGGCGATCACAGCCTGCTACAGCAAACAGCCACACGGCTGGTTGGGATGGCGGATGTGGCTGCACCTTTGCTGATTAGTAATCAGGAGCATCGCTTTCTGGTGGCAGAGCAATTGCGTGCGGTAGGAATGGATCAAGCGCGGGTGGTTTTAGAGCCTATGGGGCGCAATACTGCGCCTGCGGTGGCGGCTGCGGCAGTGATTGCGTTAGAAGATAACCCTGATGCGATGTTGCTGGTGTTGCCATCAGATCATGTGATTCAGTTTGGCGAGGTGTTTCAAGCTTTGGTGGCGCAGGCAGCTAGCGTAGCAGCAAGCGGCAAATTGGTTACATTTGGGATTGCACCTACCGAGCCTAACACCGGATACGGCTATATTCGCCGTGGTGATAGCCTGTCTGGCGATGCTTATGCGGTAGCTGCTTTTGTAGAAAAGCCTGATGCTGTGCGCGCGGCTGGCTTTGTGGCTTCAGGCGATTATTACTGGAATAGCGGCATGTTTATGTTCCGCGCTGATGTCTATGTGCGTGAGCTGGCGGCCTATCAGCCCGCTATGCTGGCTGCCGTACAGGATGCCGTGGCTAAAGGCGTGCGCGATTTAGACTTTTTGCGTTTAGATGCGGATGCTTTTGCGGCGTCTCCTGCAGATTCTATTGATTACGCGGTAATGGAAAAAACCCAGCACGCTGCCGTGATTACTGCGGCAGGCTTGGGCTGGAGTGATATCGGCTCGTGGTCGGCGCTGCGCGATGTTACTGAGCAAGATGAGGCGGGTAATAGCGTATTGGGCGATGTGATGCTTGATCGCGTTTCGGGCAGCTATATCCGCAGCGAAACCCGCATGATTGCGGCGATTGGCGTGCAGGATTTGGTGATTGTTGAAACCGCCGATGCCATCTTGGTGGCGCATAAAGATCATGCGCAGGATGTTAAAAAGATTGTTGAGCGCTTAAATGAGGCTGGGCGTAGTGAGTCGGTGACGCACCGCCGCGTGTATCGCCCATGGGGTAGCTATGAAGGCATCGATGCTGGCTCGCGTTTTCAAGTGAAGCGGATTGTGGTCAACCCAGGCGCTTCCTTAAGCCTGCAAATGCACTATCACCGTGCCGAGCACTGGATTGTGGTGAAAGGTACGGCCAAGGTAGTGAATGGCGATCAAGTTATTTTGCTTTCTGAAAACCAATCGACGTATATCCCGTTGGGCACAACCCACCGCTTGGAAAACCCAGGCAAGATGCCGCTGGAGCTGATCGAAGTGCAATCTGGCTCCTATCTTGGTGAAGACGATATCGTGCGCTTTGAAGATGTCTATGGCCGTAGTAAATAAGGGTGTAGCCAGCAGCCCGCTGGCTTTTGCTGATTTTTTGCAAGTGGTTGAGCGCGCACCGCTGATCTCGATTGATTTAGTGGTGCAAAACTCAAGAGGGCAAGCTCTATTGGGCTGGCGCACCAATCAACCGGCCTGCGATCACTGGTTTGTGCCAGGTGGGCGGGTATTAAAAAATGAAACGCTGGATGCGGCATTTTTGCGCCTAAGCCAAGCCGAGTTGGGCGTGGCATTGCCCAGATCACAGGGGCAGTGGCTAGGTGTTTATGAGCATTTTTACGATAGCAATGCCGGCAGGCTAGATGGCTTTGGTACACACTATGTGGTGCTTGCTTACACCTTGCAGCTAGATGAATCCGATATGGCTTTGCCGCTGGGTGAGCAGCATTCCCAATATCGGTGGGCCAGCAAGGCCGAAATCATCCAAGACGCTAGCGTACACCTGCATTCCCGCGCCTATTTCGAGTAAGGCTTTAATAAAACCCAAGTCTTGAACCACAGAGGACGCAGAGAACACGGAGTTTCACGGAGAAAACTTTAGGAGGTATTGCCACGTGGGGAATGGTAAGGCAGTGCCCGCCCTAAACGTGTTTCGTCGTGCACAGACTTGTATTGCCTTTCTCCGTGGCCCTCCGTGTTCTCCTTATCTCCGTGTTTTAAGATTTGGGTTTTCGCTTATCTCTCACATCTGTTTGCAATGACTATTTCGAGTAAACCAATGACTAAATTAACTTGTTTTAAAGCTTACGATATTCGTGGCAAGCTGGGCACTGAGCTGAATGTCGATATTGCTTACCGCATCGGCCGTGCTTACGGCCAGCTACTTAACCCTAAGCGTGTGGCGCTGGGGGGCGATGTGCGCTTGACCAGCGAAGAGCTGAAGCTGGCGTTGGCCAATGGCCTGATGGATGCGGGCTGCGATGTGATTGATCTGGGCATGACGGGCACTGAAGAAGTCTACTTTGCCGCGTTTCATTTAGATGTGGATGGTGGGATTGAAGTCACTGCTAGCCATAATCCGCTCGATTACAACGGCATGAAACTGGTAAAACGCGGTGCGGTGCCAATCAGTGGTGATACTGGTTTGCGTGATATTCAGCGTCTTGCCGAATCCGCTAATTTTACCGATGTGGCAGAGCGCGGTAGCATTAGCTCGCTATCGGTTCTGGATGCTTATATCGATCATTTGATGGGCTATGTGGATCTATCCGCCTTGCGCCCTTTAAAAATCGTTTTAAACGCCGGTAATGGCGCTGCAGGGCACGTGGTAGATGCGCTAGAAGCGCGTTTTGCTGCCGCTGGTGTGCCTGTTGAGTTTATTAAAGTGCATAACCAGCCTGATGGCACCTTCCCAAATGGCATCCCTAACCCATTGTTACCAGAAAACCGAAGCGACACTGCCAATGCTGTGATTGCAAATGCGGCTGATCTGGGTATTGCATGGGATGGTGATTTTGATCGCTGCTTCTTGTTTGATGAGCGTGGTGATTTTATTGAAGGTTATTACATCGTTGGTCTTTTGGCAGAAGCTTTCTTGCAAAAGAACCCTGGCCAAAAAATTATTCATGACCCGCGCTTAACTTGGAATACCGTGGACGTGGTGCAAGCCGCCGGTGGTATCGCGATTCAAAGCAAAACCGGCCATGCGTTTATTAAAGAGCGCATGCGGCTAGAAGACGCGGTTTATGGTGGCGAAATGAGCGCCCACCATTATTTCCGCGATTTTGCCTATTGCGATAGCGGCATGATCCCGTGGTTATTAGTGATCGAGCTAATGAGCCGCCGTGAGCAAAAATTGTCGGCTATGGTAGAGCAGCGCATTGCCGCTTATCCATCGTCAGGCGAGATTAACCGTAAGCTAACTGATGCCAAAGTGGCTATTGCACGGGTTTGTGCAGCGTATCAGGCGGATGCCTTGCGGGTGGATGAAACTGATGGCATTAGCATGGAGTTTGCCAACTGGCGCTTTAATCTGCGCTCCAGTAATACCGAGCCGGTAGTGCGCTTAAATGTGGAGTCGTGCGCAGATGCGGCTTTAATGCAGCAGCACACCGATGCTATTTTGCGCCTATTAGACGCTGGATAAGCGCTTGCGGAATGAAAAACGCCCCAAAGTAATTTCGGGGCGTTTTTTTATGCCTTAAAAAATATTAAGCCACTTTACGACGACGTGCCAGTAGGGCAACCAAACCCAAACCCATTAGAGCATAGGTTTCTGGCTCTGGAACCGGCGCTGCGTTCAGTGTCAGAGTACCTGTGCCTTTGTAGCCAGAAGTCGCTAGGCCATTAAAGCTAACGGTGTATGAACCTGCATCCAGCACAAAAGACTTAACTGGAGCGGTGATTTCTTTAACACCCAACAGACCTGTATAAGCACCCAGTGTAAATGTTTTGGCAGGGTTGCTTATCGATGTGAGCACGGCGCTCAAACTGCTGATTGTTGAGCTGTTAGCAGCGGTAGGGCGAACTGACCACCAGCTTGTTAATTGCGTTGATTGTGCTAAATCAAAAGAGAACACTTTAGAAACGGCACCTTTCACTTGAAAAGTAGCCGCGCCATCGCCATCAGCATCAAAGGTGAATGGCACTGGAGTGACTGCAGCTTGAGATAAACCGGCTGCTAAAAAAAATGAAGTAGCAACTAGCGTTTTAAGTAGTTTCATTAAAAACCCCTGTTTAATATTTGCAATTTATTATTTAATCAAATGGTACGGTGTAAAGCCGTTTGATTATACCCATTGATTTTTTTATTTTGGGTAAACATAGTTAATTATTTATTAATTTATGGTTTTTTTTTAACAAATCAGTATGTTTTTTGTAAGTTTTTTATTGTTTTGTATGAATTTAGTGGTATTTTTATAATATTAGCAAATGATTATTTTATTGTTTAAATATATAAAAAGATATTTAAAGTATTAAATGTATCGCCAATTATTTTTTAATATTACTTACAGTATGTAAACATTCTTTTAAATATGCCATCGCCTCTACCGCCAATGTCGCTTCTGCCGTAATGCTAAATTCGACATGTGGCTCTGGGTGCTGGCTATTGCCGTAAGAGGGCAGGCTGCTAAAAGCGATATTGGGGTAGCGTTGGGTAAAGCTTTGCATCTTGCCAATCAGCTCGCCTTCACGGGCGTTGAGCATGATAAAAGAGAGCGTTGTTTCTGGACTAGCATCAATGTAGTGCTCATCGAGTATCCAATCTAGCATTGGCCATGCCATGCTAGGAAAACCTGGCAGTAAATAATGTGATTTAAAGTAGCAGCCCGCGACTTGGTTCACCGGATTGGGGATCAGTTGGCAGCCTTCAGGAAAATAAGCCATCTGAATTCGGTAGGGGTAGGCGGCTTCTGCAAAACGGCTAGTGATTCGCTCAGCAGCTTCTGGATGCAAGCTCAGTGGGAGCCCTAATGCATTAGCAAAGGCTTGCCGAGTATGATCATCGGGCGTTGCACCAATACCACCGCAAGAAATCACCTGATAGCCTGCGTTTAGGCTACGTTTAAATGTCTCTGCCAGCACATCTGCATCGTCGGGTAGATAATACGCCGCAGCGATTTTATGTCCTCTTGCTTTCAGTGTTTCCAGCATATGAGCAAAATGCTTATCTTGGCGGCGGCCAGAGAGTATTTCGTCGCCAATAATAAAGAGATGAAATGTGGTCATGGTCTTATTTCCTGGAAAGATGGGGGATGTTGAAGGGGTAGATTGTGTGCTTGCGTAAGATGGATTACTCATCTTAAAAAAACATCTTTCTTTGTAATCCTTACTTTATGCTTTAAAAAATGCCCAATGCATATTGAGCATAAACAACTGTACTTAAAAATATTACTTTGTTCATATGCCGTGCTTGTTTATGATCAATCCTTTCGGAATCCATAATAACTATGCATCATTATCTTTCTCCCTTATTTGAGCAAAAAATTTGCCCACCCGAGCAATTAGCGGCTCGCCTTGCTAGCCTGCCACGGCCTTTAGTCTTTACCAATGGTTGTTTTGATATTTTGCACCGTGGTCATGTGACTTGTTTGGCGCAAGCGCGTGCCTTAGGAGCAGGCTTGGTGGTGGCTATTAATACCGATGCCTCAGTAAAAAGGCTGGGTAAGGGCGATGATCGCCCGATCAATTCTACAATGCAGCGCGCTGCCGTATTGGCCGCTTTAGAATGCGTTAGCATGGTGACTTGGTTTGATACCGATACTCCACTTGAGCTGATCTTAGCGTTGCGCCCTGATGTGTTAGTGAAGGGGGGGGATTGGGCGCCGGAGCACATTGTGGGCAGCCAGCAGGTATTAGCTTGGGGTGGCAGCGTGCACTCCATCCCCTTTTTATTTGCAACCTCCACCACCGAAACTATTAAGCGGATACGCCAAAGCTGATGAGTACACGTAATAATTTATTGATTGATTTTATTAATGACCTGAGTGATCAGGGCTATTTACACACTATCTTTTTTGCGCAGATTGGCTTAATTGCATTGGCGCTGGGGGTATCGTGGTGGGTTAATCGCTCGGTAAAAAATAGAGTTAATCCTGATCAAAATAGTTGGCATTGGCGCTTGGGAGGGGAAGGCTTATTGCGCGCATTTTTCCCTTTAAATGCCTATTTGCTGGTGATGCTATCAGGGTCATTACTTAAACTATGGTATGCGCATCCGTTAAAATTAATTGCGCTGGCTAGTGTTTTATTATTGGCAATGGCCAATATTCGCATTTTGGTTTACGTGATTCGCCGTGTATTTGATGGCGCGGCATGGGTTATGCGTTGGGAAAAATATATTTCAGGCTCCATTTGGATCGTTTATGCCTTACATGTGCTAGGTATTTTGCCGGAAGTCGCCGAAGTATTAGACGATATTCGTTTTCCAATTGGTAAAGCGCATATATCTGTTTTGACCATTGGCCAGGGTTTATTATCAGTTGCTGCCACCTTGCTGATTGCCATGTGGATAGGGCGTGAGCTAGAGCGGCGTTTGATGTCCAGCCAAATGATGGATATGAATGTACGGGTAGTGTTGTCCAAAATATCTAGCGTCTTATTACTGATTATTGCGATTGTAGTTGCTCTGCCGCTGGTGGGAATTGATCTCACCGTATTATCGGTATTTGGTGGTGCAGTGGGTGTGGGTTTGGGCTTTGGGCTGCAAAAAATTGCGTCTAATTATTTATCAGGCTTTATTATTTTGCTGGATCGCTCGATCAAAATTGGCGATTTAGTACAGATTGATAATCGACTAGGTACCATAAGCAGTATTACGGCGCGCTATGTGGTTTTAAAATCAGCCGATGGCACCGAGGCTTTGGTGCCAAATGACACCTTAATTACCTCTACCGTGGTGAATCAATCATATAACGATAAATCAATTTGGACATCGCTACCGATTCAAGTGGCATACGGTACTGATTTAGATTTTGTTTTAGGATTATTGCGTTCGGTGACGGAAGGCGAGGCGCGTATTCTGAGTGAGCCAGCTCCGGGCGCGTTTGTTTCCGCCTTTGCAGATAATGGAATCAATTTAGTATTGGGCTTTTGGCTGGCCGATCCTGAAAATGGCCAGCTTTCTTTGCGATCTAGTCTAAATCTAAAGATATGGCGATTATTTCAAGAGCATAAAATTGAAATTCCTTACCCACGTCGAGAAGTCACGCTGCTTAATCCTGCTGCAATACAGCCGCCGATTGATGCTGCCTGATTGCCAAGTCTTGCGTAGAATCTACTCTTACAGATAAATAGAACAGGCTTATGCCCGTAGTGGAGATAAAAATGACCTGGCTAAATGGCCTAATTGAGCTGCCTTGGTGGGGCTATATCGTGGTGATGCTGGTGCTGACCCACATCACTATTGCTTCGGTAACGATTTTTTTACACCGCCATCAGGCGCACCGCGCTCTGGATTTACATGCAATCCCTAGCCATTTCTTTCGTTTCTGGCTGTGGCTAACCACTGGGCAGATTACTAAAGAATGGGCTTCTATCCACCGCAAACATCATGCCAAGTGTGAAACGGCAGAAGACCCGCATAGCCCGCAGATTTACGGGATTAAAAAGGTTTTCTGGGAAGGCTATGAGCTCTATCGCGCCGAGGCCGCCAATACAGAAACCATGCAAAAATATGGCCACGGCACGCCAGATGATTGGCTAGAGCGCAATCTCTATAGCAAGCACAATACCCTAGGGCCAGTGCTTATGTTATTGATTGATCTTTGCTTGTTTGGGGCGAATGGCATCTGGATTTGGGCCATTCAAATGATCTGGATTCCGCTGACTGCCGCTGGCATTATCAATGGCATTGGTCATTATTGGGGCTATCGCAATTTTGAATGCGAAGACGCTTCAACTAATATTGTTCCTTGGGGAATTATTATTGGTGGTGAAGAGCTGCACAATAATCACCACACCTTTGGTACATCGGCCAAAATGTCTTATAAGTGGTTTGAATTTGATATTGGCTGGATGTATATCCGCATTATTGAAACACTGGGCATGGCTAAGGTGCGTAAAATTGCGCCAAAAATGACACTGTCAGATGCGGCTAAGCGTGAGCTGGATGAAGCCTCTTTACAGGCCATTATTGCCAATCGTTATGCGATTGCCGCCAATTACGCACGCACCTTAAAAGGGACGGTAGGTGATGAAGTAGAGCGGATGCGCAGCAATGCCAAGCTGCCACAAATCGATTTTGATCCAGTGCGCCAAATGAAAATCTGGTTAAAACAGGATGCCAAAGACACGCCTGAGTATGACCAGAAAATTCTAGCCAAGGTACTGGCAGAAAGCACTGTGTTAGAGCAAATCTACCAAATGCGCCAAGAGCTAACGCGGCTTTGGGAGCGCTCCACGCTAACCCGCCCTGAGCTGGTGAAACTCTTGCAGGATTGGTGCAGTCGTGCCGAGGCCAGTGGGATTGCCGCGTTGCAAGACTTCTCTTTCCGACTGCGCACCGTGGTTTGATGTTAAAAAAAAGGCGAACGAAGGTTCGCTTTTTTTGTCATTACTATACTGCAGCGGGATTTTCTCCCCAGCATAAACCTCCAATCTTGAAACACAGGGGGCGGAGTTTCACTGAGAAAACCTCCATTTCTTATGTTTTTCTCCGTGGGCCTTCTGTGTTCTCTTTTTCCTCCGTGGTTTAAGATTTGGGTTTGGCTGAATCGTTTAAGATTTGGCAATCTCAGCGCATTGTGGGATTATTTTTAATATTATTTAACTCAGGAGTTCTAAATGTCATCCATTCAACGCTATCACGTCGGCCCACGTTTATCTGAAATCGTGGTGCATAACAATACGGTTTATTTAGCTGGCCAAATTGCCGACACGCTGGAATTAGATGCAAAAGGCCAGACGGTTGAAGTATTGGGTTTTATTGATAAATTACTGGGTGAAATTGGTTCAGATAAACAAAAGATTCTTTCAGTAACGATTTATCTGGCGGATATGGCGGATTACGATGCAATGAATCTTGCTTGGTCAGAATGGGTGCCTGCCGGTCATACCCCGTGCCGTGCCACAGTGGAGGCCCGTTTGGCTGATCCGCGTTATAAAGTAGAAATGTCGGTAGTGGCTGCGCTGTAATGTAGGGGCACGGCATGCCTAGAGGAGAAGGATAATGAAACATATGTTGTTGGGCTATATCGCAGGCTGGGCGGATTGGTCAGGTTTGCCCTTAGAGCGAGATGCAGCAAGGCTTACGCATATTTGTTACGCCTTCGCCAATATCCATGATGGCGATGTCGTGTTGTTTACGGAGCAAACGTCTGAGCAAAGCCAGCCAAGGGCCGTAGAAGGCATTGCCCATTTGCGCGGCTTACGCTCGCGCCATCCTCATCTTAAATTACTGATTTCGATTGGTGGTTGGGAGGCGGATGGCTTCTCTGATGCGGCTTTGACGGCCCAATCGCGAGAGCATTTTGCCGCGTCGGCCATTCATTTTATGCAGTTGCATGGTTTTGATGGCATTGATTTAGATTGGGAATACCCAAGTAATGATATGGCTGGGATTAAATCCCGTGCCGAGGATAAAGCGAATTTCACGCGGATGCTGGCCGAAATCCGTAGGCAATTAAATACCCTTGCAAAGCGTGAATCACGCCCTGAAGCCTATTTATTAAGTATTGCCGCCGGAGCAGGGCAATACTATTTAGATGGCGTAGATATGCCTGCAGTGGCCGAGCTATGCGATTTCGTTAACCTTATGACTTACGATTTTTATAATGGCTGGGCCAAGCGAGCGGGCCACCATAGCAATCTATTTAATACCCCGCTCGATCCTGAAGGCGATAGCTGTGCCAAATCGGTGGCACTGTTTACGGCCAATGGCTTACCCGCAAACAAATTAGTTTTGGGCTGTGCCTTCTATGGCCGTAGCCTGCTTGCCCCTGCCTTGGGTGCGGCTGGCGTTGAAAAAAGTAATGGCGCGGCCAGCTATAGCAAAATCGTTCATGAGCTGATTTCTGCTGGTGCAGTAAAGCATTGGGATGACGATGCAAAAGCACCGTGGTTAATGGCTGGCGATCGATTTGTGAGCTATGAAGACGAAGCCTCTATCGCGCACAAAATGGCTTTTGTGAAGCAACACGGCTTGGCTGGGGCATTCTTTTGGGAATACTCAGAAGATAGAGATGGGGTGTTGATGGATGCGCTGTGGGAAGGCTTGCAATACGAATAGGGTGGGCAGCTGTGCCCACGCGGCAATCACCTTGCATGATATGCACCCCATCATCTTTGGGAATCACTCGTTTCGGGTGGGCACAAAATCGTGCCCACCCTACAGTGCAGGGCATATTGTGCCCCAGCGGCATTATTTAAAGATGCTACCGATCTTATCCCCAGCAGCAAGAATGTATTTCTGCCCAGAATTTTGCAATGTCTTGCCATCAAAACGATCAATACGATAAATCGTTCCAAACGAAAAGGTTGGGGCGACTACGCCTGCGCCGCCTACTACTTCGGCACCACGGCGTACATTGTCGGCCATCCAAGACGTTAAGCGCAGATGGTAAGGATTGCGTTGTACTTCGCCCACGTGGCAGGCCAATGCGGCGATGAGGTCGGCGGTGTCAGCGATATTCGTTTCAATCAGCGCATTCGGGGTGGCCATGGCGCGCCAGAATTCAGATTGCACTACAAAGCAGGCGTGGCCGAGTTTAGCCAAGGCATCCAGCAAGAGGTAGTGCGTGCCGATATGCGCGGCGTGGCCGTCGTTGTCGTTTGGCACTACGCATACCGTTGGCTGGTACTGCTCAATCAGTGCCGCGATCACGGCTACTTTTTCGGCCCATGCGGTTGGGTCGCTACCTCGGGTTTTTGGGTTCACCGCCATTAAGCCACCAGGGATGGTTTCTTGTAATTCAAAACCCAGTACCTGACAGGCACGATCAAGTTCGGCCAAGCGCTCTGGCTGGCGAGGCAGATTAGAGCCAAGGGTGACTGCAACATTAATCACGCGATAGCCATCTTCACGGGCTAAACGCAGTGGTAAGGCGCCGATAATGCATTCATCGTCTGGGTGCGGAGCAAACACCATTGCCACGGGGCCAGAGGTATTTTTTGCCGCGATCGGTAGGCCGTCTAATACGCTAAATAGTGGGGCATCTTGTTTTTGTAATAGAACGTCGTGGGCCTTTACCAACTCGATATAGGGATTGCTCATGCAGTCTTCTCCAAATCTGTAGGGCTACGGGATGCCGTGCCTGCTTACTGGTTTTGAAATGTAAGTAAAAGTACCTAGTATAAACTTTTGTAACTGGGATGGGGGCACCAAAGGTGGCTGGCTTGTGATTTCGCAAAGCGTTTTGCAGCGTCTCTGTGCACGGCGGGTTACGCCAGAAAAGCTGGCTAACCCACCCTACGAAACTAGACCCCAGACCCCTCGCTTCCTGATTGGCCCCGATTAAAGCACTGCTAATAGTTTGTCGTGTAAGCCGCCAAAGCCGCCGTTGCTCATGACTAAAATATGGTCGCCTGCTTGGGCTATTTTGCGGATGGACTCAATCAGTTGGTCTAAGTCATCAAAGCTTTGTGCGCGTGCGCCAAGGGTGGCTAGTGCGTCTTGGCTGCTCCAGCCCAAGTTGGCGCCGTAGCAAAAAATCAGATCGGCGTCGCTTAGGCTGCCTGGCAGCGCTTCTTTCATACTACCCAGCTTCATGGTGTTAGAACGTGGTTCTAGCACCGCCAAAATACGCGCGTTGCCCACTTTTTGACGTAAGCCCGCCATGGTGGTGGCAATGGCAGTAGGGTGGTGAGCAAAGTCGTCGTAAACGGTGATGCCCTTGCTATTGCCCTTGATTTCCATCCGGCGTTTTACGTTTTTAAATTCTGCAAGGGCAGCAATCGCAACTTCAGGGCTAACGCCAACATGACGCGCAGCGGCTATAGCGGCTAGCGCATTCATTTGGTTATGCTCACCAAGCAGATCCCAGTGCAGCTCGCCCAGTGATTGTTCGCCCAATTTTATTTCAAAGCCATCGTCAAAGCATTGCCCTACACGCCAGCCTGAGGTGCCGCCAAAGTATTCTACTTCGCTCCAGCAGCCCTTATCCAATACCCGTTTTAGGCTAGCTTCCTTACCATTTACAATCAGACGGCCAAGGCTGGGTACGGTGCGAATTAGATGATGGAATTGGGTTTCAATCGCGGCTAAATCGGCAAAAATATCGGCGTGATCAAATTCAAGATTATTCAGTACGGCGGTATGGGGCCGGTAGTGCACAAATTTGCTGCGCTTATCAAAGAAAGCCGTGTCATATTCATCGGCCTCAAGCACAAAAAAGGGCGAGGTGGATGCTGTATCTTGCTTTGGAGTCCCTGGGACTCGCGCAGAAATGCCAAAGTTTTCAGGGATGCCGCCAATCAAGAAACCAGGCGCTAAGCCCGCGTATTCTAGAATCCAAGCCAGCATTGAGCTGGTACTGGTTTTGCCATGCGTACCGGCCACGGCCAGCACCCATTTATCACGCAATAGATTATCCCCAAGCCATTGTGGCCCAGATGTGTAAGGTAGGCTACGGTTGAGGATGGCTTCCATCAGAGGGTTGCCACGCGTCACCACATTGCCCACTACGTAAAGATCTGCGCCTAAATCAAGCTGCTCTAAGCCCCAGCCTTCAATAAGCTCAATACCTAGCGCTTCTAATTGATTGGACATCGGTGGATAGACATTTGCATCGCAGCCGGTCACTTTATGGCCGCTAGCACGTGCCAATGCGGCAATACCACCCATAAAAGTGCCGCAAATGCCGAGGATATGTATATGCATAATGATTTAATTTCCTAGGGTATTAAAGGTATTGTCATAGATTCATCGCTCGTGTTTGCGTACAATCGTTCTTCTAAATTATTGTGTAACGGCCTTGCCTGTCTATGTCTAATGCATCAGAGTCTGTCATTCCGGTAGAAATTGCACGGATTGCGCTTAAAAAGCTTTCAGAACGGGGCTTGCCTCCCACTCCAGAAAATTACACCAAATTTTATAACGCCATTGCTACGATTAAATCTCCCAATGCAAAAACCTCGTTTGAAACCTTACAAGCTTGGCAGCTGCTGTATAAAGTTGAGGATATTTTAGGTGATGTGGGCGATTCAACAGAGCAATTGCTGAGCACCTTGGCCGGCGGTGGCGAAGCCATGTCGGCTAGCTTGGGGCAATTGCAGGATACTCGCCGCGCTCATCTAGAGCTGGGGGCGAGCACAGACGATACGCACTCCAAGCTAGAGTCATTACTCAACAGCATTATTAACTCGACCTCTGAATTGCACTCATCGGTATCGGCCTCAAGCGTTGATTTACAGACGATTCGTGATTCGGTACGCAGTATCGAGCAAGATCTGGCCGTTAACCGACAGATTTTAGAGCAAGATGCCCTAACTGGGGCGATGAATCGTCAAGGTTTTGATAATCGCTTGGTGCGTGAGGCAAAATTAGCGCAACGTCATAACCATAAATTATCTGTGGTGCTATTTGATTTAGACGATTTTAAATTAGTTAATGATCGATTTGGGCATGCGGTTGGCGATAATGTATTGATTCATATCGCAGGCTTAGCCAAGTCAGTATTAAGAGATACCGATATTTTAGTGCGTTATGGTGGCGAAGAGTTTTTAATTTTATTAGTAGAAACAGATATGCATGGTGCGCGTTATGTATTAGAGCGCTTGCAACAAATGTGTCGCCGTAATCCATTTATGCATAAACAGCAGCGTTTGGAAGTTACCTTTTCTACGGGTATTGCGGCATTACGCGATGATGAAAATGGTCGAGCTTTGGTATTAAGGGCAGATGAGGCTTTATATATAGCCAAGCGCAATGGCCGAGGTTTAATTGAGATGGCTGAATAGTATTGGCGGCGCAAATAAACAAAGCTAGCCTGCTAAATAGACTGGCTTGTTTATAAAGTAAATATAGAGACTCGATTACGCCCATTATGCTTGGATACATAGAGCGCTAAATCTGAATATTCAAGCAGTGTTTTCGAGTTTTCGGTGTGTTGTGGGTAGGTCGCTATTCCTGCTGAAAAGGTTAAATTGATGATTTTTTGCTGATGGCTTATCGTTAAATTAGCAAAATCTTCACGATATTTATCTACTTTTATTTGGGCGTTTTCTGCCGTAGCGCCCATCATCAAAATAAGAAATTCTTCTCCTCCTAAGCGGCAAACAATATCGCTTGTTCTAGATTGGGTCGCTAAAAACTGCGCTAGGTATTTAAGCGCTTCATCCCCAGTTGCATGGCCATGTGTATCGTTAACTGCTTTAAAATGGTCAATATCAATCATAACCGCACTGAGCGGCATATCATTGCGTGTGGCCTGCGCCAGCATAATATCCAGCGTTTCGGCTAAATAGCGGCGATTATAAAGGCCGGTGAGTGGATCTCTAATTGCGGCCTCAAGAAGCTTATCTTGTAATGCTTCAATTTCTGCTAATTTGGTTTCTAATTTAATTTTGGCGTCTTGCAAAGCATCAAAGGTGTTTTTTCTTTGGGTGATATCTTCATAAGCCCCCACAATGCCAATGACCGAGCCATCTGTTGCTAATAGTGGGACATGATTTAAGCTGATATGGGTAAGCTTGCCGTCAAAGGTGGTAATTGCGCCTTCTTGATTGAGCAAGCTTTGCCCTGTGCTGATCACGGTATGGGCAAAAGCCTGTAGGGCAAAGGCACGCTCTGGCATTAAATCAAAATCGGTTCTGCCTTTGATGTCTTCAGAAGAGTCAACGCCATTATCATGAGCAAAATGACGATTACAGCCCAAATAGCGTGAATCGGGGTCTTTCCAAAATACACGAATAGGAATTGCATCTAATACAGCATTAAGTAATCGTTTCGATTTATCTGCTTCAAGCTCTTTTTGGCTTAACTCTTGAGCAAAGGCTAATAATTTATCATTATTTATTTTTTGCAGAATATGGGAGCGAACCCTCGCCAATAACAGTGATCGGCTAATAGGTTTGGTTATATAGTCCACCGCACCTAAGGCAAATGCACGCTCCTCATCTGCCGCTCCTAATAATGAACTAACAAAAATAATCGGGATATGGCTGGTGATGGGATTGGCTTTTAGTTGTTCACAGACGGCGTAGCCATCTAATTCGCTCATAATAATATCTAGCAAAATCAACGCAGGCAAAGTCTGGGCGGCAATTGCTAAGGCGGCATGTCCATTATTAGCGCTAAGCAGATGATACTTATCCTGCAGGCAGGCGCTCAGTATGGCGATACTGCTAGGCATATCATCAACAATTAATAGCGTAGGTTTTAGTTCTATTGGGGAATTCATGCTAGACCTTTCATCATTTAAGTAGTGCAGCGCTTTAACGCCCCAATGAAGTTGAAAAATAAGGGGATGGTGATAAAGCGCTGCTTTTTTAACTGATTACGCCGTGATATTTGCCTTGCAGCATAGTACTTTATGCATGCATTTTATGTATTTCAGTGGGGTATTTAGATCTACGGACAGGCGCTTTGCGATGGCTTTTATTGCAACGCGGCTGCCGTATATTTTTAAAATAAGCGATTAATCGCTTAAGCCCCGTTTACGTAATAATGGTTGCACTTCTGCCGCGCGGCCACGGAAAGCAAGAAAGCCGCTCGCCGGATCGATGGAATTACCAACGCTATAAATATTGCGATAGAGCCGCGCGGCCGTGGCAGGATCAAAAGCGTCGCCAGTTTCGATAAACGCATCAAAAGCATCGGCTTCTAAAACCTCGGCCCACATATATACGTAGTAGCCTGCGGCATAACCATTACCAGCAAAAAGATGCCCAAAATGTGGCAGGCGATGGTTAATGCCCACGGCCTTGGGTAGGCCTAAAGTGCTTAAAGCTTCGCTTTCAAAGTGGCTGATATCGTGCAGCTTATGGCTTAAATCCATATGGATTTGTAAATCCAAGAGGGCGGAGCCTAGATAGCGCACGGTTTCAAAGCCCTGATTAAAGAAACGCGCATTTTGGATTTTAGCCAAGAGTGCATCAGGAATTGCCGCGCCGGTTTCGATATGCAGTGCGTGTTTTTTAAGCACTTCATCTTGTTCGGCCCAGTTTTCATAGAGCTGCGATGGCAGTTCTACATAATCCCTTGCCACATTTGGCCCTGCCAAGGCTTCAAACTCCACATTAGAGAGCAAACCATGTAGGCCGTGGCCAAACTCATGGAATAGGGTGCGTACATCGTCAAAAGATAGCAGGGTTGCTTGGCCCGCAGGGGCTTTAGAGAAGTTGTTATTGTTGATCACAATCGGCAGGATGCGCTGGCCATTGCTGCGGCTTTGCGGCTGAAATTCATTCATCCACGCTCCGCCTTGCTTGCTGGTGCGGGAGAAGTTGTCGCCAATAAATAAGCCAATCACTTCTTCATTACGGCGCACTTCCCAGAGGCGAGCATCTGGGTGATACAGCGGCAGATCAAAGCGCTCGGTAAAGCTCAGGCCAAATAAGCGGCCTGCGCAATCAAAGGCGGCGGCAATCATATTTTCTAGCGCAAAATAGGGCTTGATTTCGGCATCGTCTAAATCAAAGCGGGCGCTGCGCTGCTTTTCTGCTAGATAAAACCAATCCCAAGGCTGAATATCCAGTGGCTCGCCCAATTGGGCGGCAAGGGTTTGCAAATCGGCTTGCTCTTCTTTAGCGCGGGCCAGCGCGGGGGCCCATACTTTTTGTAGTAACTCTAATGCGGCTTGTGGCGTGCCTGCCATCCGATCACTCAGCGCATAATCGGCAAAATGAGCGTAGCCCAAGAGCTGTGCTTGTTCTTGGCGTAAGGCTAAAATACGCGGTGCGATGGGGCGATTATCGGTTTTACCTGTGTGCTCTCCACGGGCTTTCCAAGCGGTATGGGCTGCCTCGCGTAAATCACGGCGGCTGGAGTACGTCAGAAAAGGTACGACTGATGAACGCGATAAGGTAATCACATGGCCATCAATGCCGCGATCTGCCGCAGCTTGCTTGGCGGAGTTAATAATGGCTGCTGGTAGGCCGGTAAAATCGTTTTCACCGCTCAAGGCTAAGCGATACTCCGCTTCATCATTTTGTACGTTTTGCGCAAACTGTGTGCAAAGGCTTGCCAGCTCGGCCACGATGCTGGCAAAACGCTGACGCGCTTCACCCGCTAATTGAGCACCATTTCGCACAAAATCTAGATGAATGCGTTCTAATAAACGCATTTGCTCTGTGGATAGGCCTAGTTCTTTGCGCTGTTGATAAAGCGCATCCAAGCGCACAAATAGCCCAGCATTTTGATAAACCGCAGTATTATGCGTG
Organism: Iodobacter sp.; assembly: GCF_025352645.1. Taxonomy (GTDB): domain Bacteria; phylum Pseudomonadota; class Gammaproteobacteria; order Burkholderiales; family Chitinibacteraceae; genus Iodobacter. Next base: position 54,019 of record NZ_JANXSO010000101.1, read on the forward strand.
GCTAATTCTGGGGCTAATACCAGCTCTATGGCTTGTAGCTTCTCGCTTGTTTCTGATGAAGTCAGATTATAAAAAACATGGCTCACACGTCTTAGCAAAGCGCCTGCTGCTTCGAAGCTAGCCACGCTATTGGCAAAATTAGCTAGGCTGGTTTGTGCGGCAATGGCATCTAGTTCTGCATGGTGCTGCGCCATGGCGGTGCCAAAAGCAGGGGTAAAATGCTCAGGTAAAATTTGATCAAAGGGTGGCAAGCCATAAGGCGTTTGCCAATTTTGCAATAGAGGGTTGCTTGAGATGCTCATTGATAAATGCCTTATTGGATTGAGGTGAGTATTTTATTTGAACGGCATATTGCTGGCCATTGTGGCTTGTAGCATAAGCACTTTATGCCAACTTCTATTTGAATAGCGTTTGAGTAAAGTGTTTTTTCTTGAAAAATGCTATACCGCACTAAAAAATAAATATAAGCATTGTTAAATCACCACAGACAGGTGATTTCCTTATTTATGTTTTGTAAATATGTGTATTATTTTTTGGCTAATAGGGAAAATTATCGAGTCAATCTCATGTGCTAAGTGCTATAAATGCTGCGGCGCTTAAGTGTAATAATGCGGAACAACAGGGATTGTGTGATGCCCTATTATGTCGTCATCTATAGAAAGCAATAACAAAGGAGTATGCGTTGGAGAATAATCAGCTATTACACACTTCGGTGGTTTTATTGGCTGCGGCGGTGATTGCAGTACCTATTTTTAAGCGATTTAATTTGGGCTCTATCCTTGGTTATTTAGCGGCAGGCGTGGTGGTTGGCCCCTATTTTTTAGGATTTATTGAAGATCCCGCGGCTGTGCTTGATTTTGCTGAGATTGGTGTAGTGTTGTTATTGTTTGTTTTGGGCTTAGAGTTAAATCCAAAATCATTATGGCAAATGCGTAAAAAAATCATTGGCCTAGGGGGCGCGCAATTACTATTGTGCTGTTTGGCCTTGGGCGGCTTAGCGGCCTTAGCGTTGAGCCTTGAGTTTAAATTATCACTCTTAATTGGCATTACGCTGGCTTTATCCTCTACCGCTTTTGCTGTGCAATTATTAAAAGAGCGCAGTATGCTGAATCAGCCGATAGGGCGGATTGGCTTTGCCATTTTGCTGATGCAAGATTTAGCGGTGATTCCTGTGCTGCTTGGCCTACAAGCGATGGCCCCTGATCCCAATGGGCATATCGTGCCTTGGTGGTTGGGCTTAGTGGCCGTGCTGATCACACTGATTATTGGCACCTATTTGCTCAACCCTTTGCTTAGAATTGTGGCTAAATATGGCAATTCGGAAGTGATGACGGCAGCAGCATTATTGATTGTATTAGGTGCGGCATTAGGCTTTGAATACGCGGGTTTATCCATGCCGATGGGCGCGTTTATTGCGGGGATTATGCTGGCTAATTCTAGCTTTAGGCATCAATTAGAAGCAGATATAGAGCCATTTAAAGGCTTATTGCTTGGGCTGTTTTTTATTACTATTGGCACCAGTATTAATCTGAATCTTTTATTTGCCAATCCTTGGGTTTTATTAGGCGGGGCTTTATTGCTGCTACTGGTTAAAACCTCGATTATTGGCAGTATTATTGCGTATACAGGGCAATCTAAGCGTAATAGCTTTAGGTTGGGTTTGATGTTGGCACAAGGCGGTGAGTTTGCTTTTGTGGTGATGGCACAGGCATTATCATTACATATTTTGGATAAGCAATCGACCGAGCAAATCACGATTGTTGTTGGCTTATCGATGGCGCTGAATGCCCCTTTGCTTCTGCTGTTTGAATCCTTAATTAAGCGTAAAGGCAAAGAGAAAAAATTTGACTATAGCAATGTAAAGTTTGAAACTAATAAAGTGATTATCGCGGGATTTGGCCGCTTTGGCCAAGCCACAGGGCGATTATTGGCCGCTAAGGGGATGCAATTTACTGCTTTAGATAAAGACCCAGAGCATATTGAGTTTTTAAAAAAAGTAGGGCATAAAATTTATTTTGGCGATGCAACGCGTTATGATTTATTAAGAAAAGCAGGAGCTAAGCAGGCGAGTGTTTTATTAATTGCCATTGATAATATTAGCGATTCCCTGCATTTGGCTCAAATGGCAAAACGCAAATTTCCTCATTTAACTATTATTGCTAGAGCACATAATCGCACGCATGCTTTGTCTTTAATGGATTTAAATGTTGATGTGGTGATTCGTGAGGTATGGGAAAGCAGCTTGACGGCGGCGGAGCATACTTTACTCGCCTTGGGCTATGCACCGGCCCATGCTGAGCGAATGATTGATATTTTTCAGCGCCATGATGAAGCCTCTTTATTAGAGCAATTAGAACATAAAGACGATATGCCCGCCTTAATGGCTTTGGCTAAAGAAAATCGCCAACAAATGCACGATCTATTTGTAGCGGATAGAAATCTTTATGCAAGCGAAGAAACAAAAGTGGCGGGTAAATGAGTAATAGCCGTTGGGATATCTTTTGCCGCGTGGTGGATAATTACGGCGATATTGGCGTGTGTTGGCGATTAGCACGGCAATTGCACGCTGAATATGGCTTTACCGTGCGGCTGATGGTGGATGATTTAGCCAGCTTTCAGCGTATTCAAAGCGATATTGCCCTTGATCAATGCCAGCAGCAGTGTAGTGGCGTAGAAGTCTTGCACTGGCGCGAGCCTGCTATTGAGCTTGAACCCAGCGATGTGGTGATCGAGGCCTTTGCCTGTGATTTACCTGCCAGCTATATCGCCGTGATGAAGGCTACGCCGGGTGACCGAGTGTGGCTTAATTTAGAATACCTTTCTGGCGAAGATTGGGTGCTTGGCTGCCATGGCCTGCCATCGCCAGCCCAAGGCTTGCCTAAGTTCTTTTTCTTTCCTGGCTTTGTGGATGGCACAGGTGGGGTATTGGGCGAGCTGGTGCAGCGGGTGGCAAGGGCTGCGTGGTTGGTGGCGGATGCCGGTGCGTATTTGGCGCAGTGGCAACGGCCACAGGTGGATTCCTTGAAGATTTCGCTATTTGCCTATGCAAACTCTGGCCTCGCCGAGTTATTACAGCTTTGGCAGAATTCAAGCACGCCCGTGCAAGTATTTATGCCCGAAGGTTTGCTGCTGCCTTTGGCCAGCGCCGCGCTTGGGCAGGATCTGTGTGTTGGGCAAACTATTGCGCTTGGGTCGCTAACGCTGACGGTGCTACCGATGCAATCGCAAGATGATTACGATCGGCTGCTATGGAGCTGCGATCTAAACTTTGTGCGGGGGGAAGATTCCTTTGTGCGGGCGCAGTGGGCTGGCCTGCCTATGGTTTGGCATATCTATCCGCAAGATGACGACGCGCATAGGGTGAAATTAGCTGCGTTTTTGACGCATTATTTAGCCACTTGTCCACGTGAAGCGGCATTGGTTTTAAATGAATTTTGGCTGGCCTGGAATCATGCTGGCGATCTGCAAGCCGCATGGCACAAGCTTCTGCCTGCCTTGCCTAGCCTACGGGAACACGCTCAGGGCTGGGCAGAGCAATTATTACGACGCGGGGATCTTGCCACTAATCTGGTCAAATTCGTCAATAGCAAGGTAAAATACGGCGTTAAATTTTAACCATCATCTTAAGCTCTAGGTAAACACCGCAATGGCAATCAAAACTGCACAAGAAGTTCGCGTTGGTAACGTAATCATGGTTGACGGTCAACCTTGGGTCGTTCAAAAAACCGAAAACAGCAAGTCTGGCCGTAACTCTTCTGTTGTAAAAGTAAAAGCAAAAAGCTTG
>NZ_JANXSO010000106.1 GCF_025352645.1 Iodobacter sp.
TTGATAAAGAGGGCTGCCCCACGTTTTCCTCGTGCAAAAGCCCAGAATCATTTACGCCACACGCCTTAGCCATTTGCCCGCCCCATACCGTGATTCCAGTGATTTTTGTGCCTGGGATTATGGGGACAAATTTGCGGATGAAGGAAAGTAAGGATGAAGCATGGTCCCCCCCCAACGGCCTGTTAGCAGGCATGGGGGAAGCGGTATCAAGAGCGAGGCAAAGCGGCGCAAGCCGGCAGGTGCAATTTAATCCCGACGCTACCGAAGTCAACCCCGATGGGGCCTGCTCCATCCCCAGCAATTTTTATATGCTCACAGAAAGTGAAGCTAAAAAGCGCGGCTGGGGAGCCTTGCATGCCGATAGCTACCACGGCACCTTGCAACAGCTAGAAATTATTCTAAATGAGCAATACAGCAAGCCCGGCAGAAGTGAGGATGATGGTAATCACATGCTGGCTGAAATTGGCATGCTGATGCATTTGGGCAGCGCCGAAACGGATGCCAAGCATGGCAAACCCGATTACTCAAAAGCTGCGGCCAAAGCTTGTAAGGCATGGGGGCAAACCCCTGCGCCGCTTAATAAGGCCGAAATAGACAAGCTAGACCATTATTACTACCCAGTTTGGGCACATGGTTATAACTGGCTGCAAAGCTGCGAAGAATCGGCCAAGAGCTTACTAAGCAAGATTGACGAAGTGCTCGCGTATTACAAAAAAAGCCCTTATTTTCATTGCGATGGCAAGGTCATCTTAGTCAGCCATTCTCTCGGTGGTTTCGTCACCCGCCGCGCCGCCCAAATGTCAGACGCTAACATCCTTGGCATTGTGCACGGCGTGCAGCCGGTGGCCGGTGCGCCGGTGGTGTACCGACGCTTTAGGGCGGGAACCGAAGTCGATAGTTTTTATGATTTAGCAGGGGCGGGAGCCGCAGCGGTCATTGGCTGGAGCGCCGCCGATATCACCCCCGCCCTCTCTTGCGCACCTGGGCCATTAGAGCTGCTCCCGACTAAGCACTACCCAGCGGGTTGGCTGAAATTTGTACAAACATCGGCAGGGGAAGAAAAACAATTGCTCGAGCCATTGCCAAAATCAGACCCTTACGAAGAAATTTATGGAAAAACTACAGACGATTGCTGGTGGGGCATGGTTGATCCTAGTTTAATTGATCCTATGAAAAAATATACGCAATCAGAGCCATTGGAATCTTATAAAGATGCGCTTAAAATTGCTAAAAAATTTCACGCTAATGTCGGCCTCTATGCTCACCCTAAAACATATGGCTATTACGGTATTGATGATCATAAATATTTTACTTTTGGCAGTATTTGCTGGCAAACCAGTGACAAAATCCCAGCTGGATTTGGAGCCACTTTAATCTCATCTAAAGATCAATGGCGCAATACCACCGGCAAGTCAAAAGTATCATTCGGGGATAATCAAGTGGCTAGTTTTAAACTGGCTAATGACAAAGATTTGGCGGGCGATGGCACGGTGCCACTCCATTCCGGTGCAGTATTAGAAAAGCTTAGCCCCACGCCACTGAATGTATTTAAATTGAGCGGCTTCGATCATCAAATGAGTTATGCAAATAAATATGCCTTGCAATCAACAATTTACAGCATTGCAAAACTTATCCAACTTGCAGAGCCAGCTAAACCATGAAAATGATTAAATTTCCCCTTTTTGTCGCCATCTTGGGTTTCAATACCTATACCTATGCTGTGGAGCCAACAATGTTTGAAAACACAAAAACCTATTGCTTTGGCCGTTATTTGGTTGACGTTCCTGTTGCTGCTGAATTAAAAAACGAGGGCAATCATTTTATTACAGAAAAAGAAATATCTATAAAAAAAATACTTTCTGTTGATTTTAATAAAAATATTTCATCTAGGGAAAAAGAATTAAAAGAGCAAAAAGACACTGAGGAATATAGGTTTATCGACTCTAGATCTTTAGATGGAAATAATGAAAAAATAATAGTTTCTTCCGCAACTCGTTTCGGCAGTACTGCCTATGGTATTGATACTTTTAAAATACTTGGCATGGGGTATGCGGCAACAACATCTGTTCGATCATTAGGGGCCAAACATTATCAAAGCATTCTAGCTGACTATGAAAATTATTTAAAAAACATCAGATATCGTCAGCCGAAAGAAATACCAAATGAACCTGGATTTTGTATTAGTAATGGGTTTGTCACAAACAAGGGGAAAGCTAGCCAAGCAGAAGGGGCTAATCTATATTTTGTTTTAAAAAATAATCCATACGTTAAAATACGAATTTTTAGCCATGTTTATTTCAAACAAGAACAAACTTTATTAGAAAGAATTGATTCATCTGGGGTTATGAAAAAATTCCTAAGTAAAGTAAAATACAATAAGCAAGGAAAACGTACAATTAATGGCCTAAATGGCGAAGAAGCACTTACGACCTTTCCATCTGATGATGAAACAGGGATTGCGCATGTTTTTACTTGGGAAACATTGGGCGAAATAGGTAATCCATTATTGCCCTCTATAAATTTAGAAATTAAAACGGGCGATTCTGGCGGCAGCGGTACATTTCCATCAACCCTCACCCAGCAAGAAACCATGGCCCTTTACGAAACCATCGTAAAATCCATTCGAATTCGCCCTACGCAATAAAATGCCTAAAGACTTTCAAACTATTTCACTACAAGAGGGAATGACTATCGTTTTTCCTTTTGACCATAGTATTACACTCTATGGTCTATTTGCCGTTATGGCTTTTGCTTCAACAAACTTAAGCGGCCAAGCAGTTACTTGCCAGTCCTTTCTTCCCAATATCCATCTTAGCTTGCAATCTCAGTGGGAAATTAACGAGGATCAGCAAGAGCTAAAGCAGGTTTGGCATGTAATACAAGGCTTTTTAGAACATTGGATAGAGTACCCTTCGCTAGCAGAAGATGGGCAATTGATGTTTAGCCACTTTAAGCTCACTTTTAGCCAGGATAACGCCCCTAATACAGGTGTTGTTCACTTTAAACGTCTATGGTTGCCATGCAACTAAGCAAAAAACCTGTAATGCTCATGCAGCAAGCTAGTGCATAAATGAGAGGGAAAATTGCAAGCTTTATGATAGGCAGTTTTTACTACTCAGGGCCATATCAGGCAAGGCTTAGGGCATAGTCATGCAGCTGCATAAAAAATAGTGGGTTAAGTGCGCAGGCGTGGCGGGGTCACGAGGGCGCGCGCTGGGGGCTGAGTGCAGATTCTTCTCAAAATGCATACAAAAAAGCCCGCTGCTGTGCGGGCTTGCTGTTTGCTTGCTTTTATTACGACACTGCGTAAGGTTTGAACCGGATCACCTCCACCCCAAGCCAGTCATTCAGCTCCTTCATGCGTTCCTGCAAGGGTTCAATCTCGTTATACGCAAACACGGTGGCCGCCTTCTCTACATCACCCAAGCCGCCGGTGTTGTTGGGGATAATGCCCATCAGTTGTGCCGGTACACGGTGGGCGCTCAGCTGATCGTCGCGGGTTACGTTTTTGATGTTCCAGAAGTCATCCTTGGCCGCCACTTCTGAGATAGGCAAGATCTGCATGCCGTCTTTCTTGCCGCCTGGTGCGTACACCATCAGATTTTTGAAATTACCAGGGCCTTTGCTTTTTTGCAGGGCTTCGCGCAAATTGTCGATATAGCTTTCGTTCTGAGCGGCGTCCGTCATGTACAGAATAAAACCGGCATGGCTGCCGTTTTCAAAGTAGCGGCGGCGAAACAGCGTGGCCGATTCATTGAGCCAGGTTGAATTAAGCGCCGATAGGTATTCAGGCAAGCCGTAAATCTCTTGATTGATATCTGGCTCGAGCAGGTGAAACACGGCGCCCTGTTGGAACTCATACTCTTTGGCATAATCCAACACTTGATAAAAACCGCCCTCTTTTAGCCCAACGCGCATGTACTTGGCCAGCGCGTGCGTGAGCTTGAGCACCTTACCAGTGCGGCCCATGTTCTTCTCTAAATAGGCATTACCAAAGATAAGGTAATCCAGCGCGAACTTAGCAAACTCAGTGCGACTTAATAGTGGGTGCGGGATAAAGGTTTTAAGTAGGATGTTGCGCTTAACTTGAATGGGGCTGGAATGGTGAACGGTGGCGCGGTAGGTCTTTGCTAAACCATCAAATGACATCGGCGGCTCGTACCATTTGCCGTTGTTGTTGCACTCGAGTAAATCCAGTAATTCACGGCGATCAAGCACAGCGGAAGGCTCGCCAAAGGTGAAGGCCACCGAGCCGCTGGCCGATGGATTGGGTGTGCTGGCCAGCATGGTTGGTTTAGGGAAGTACGGTTTCTTTTTCATTTAGCAAATTTCCATAAAGCTGGAATTAGTGGAAGTCGAGCCTTCTAGCGGCTCATTAAGTAGCGCGTGCATACATGCCCAGGCTAAGTCGGCGTGGCTGACTTCTTCGGAGCGGCTGGCCGAGTAAGTGACTTGCCGCCCACTGGCTGTCATGGTTTTTTGAATCGCCATAAATGCGGCCGCAAGATCCGTCCAGCCCGCGTCAAACTCCAAGCGCCCTTTGCGGATCACGTCTTGCGCCTTCATGACTAAGCGCCCTTTCATCTCTACGCTGTAATTGATGGCCTTAGCCGCTGGGTAGAATTGTTTAACCAGCTGATAAACGCCCTGCCCGATGCCGGTGGTGTCGATGCCGATATAGGCCACGTTGTATTGGCTGCAGATATCCTTAATCCCTTGGGCCTGCGCGGCAAAATCCATGCCTTTCCATTGGCGTTTTTCTAACACTCGGAACTTACCGCCAGGCACCAGCGGCGGGGCCAGTACGATCAGGCCCGCGCTATCGCCTGATAAAGCGGGATCGTAGCCAATCCACACAGGCCAGTAGGCAAAGGGACGCGGGGCAATGGCTTTGAAGTCTTCCCACTTTTCCCAACTATCGACCATGCACTTTTGCAATTCAGCCAGCGGGAAAATGCTGGCGCTATCGTCGATAAACTCACACATCAGCAAGTTTTGATAATCGTTGGGGTTGTATCGTTTTTTGATCTTTTCCAGATCAAACAGATTACAACCGCCTTCAATCGCGTCTTCAATCGTGACCACTTGCCGCCACTGATCGTCCTCACAGAGGCGACCTTTTGCCAGGTTAGCGGGCTTAACATCAAGCTGAATACGATCAGCTTTAGCGCGGCCTTTATTGAAGGCATCACCCGACCAGAACGGGTACGCATCGTGGTTTAGGCTGGAAGGCGTGGAGAAATAGGTTTGCCGCCAATGCGAATGCAGGGCCATACCTGAAGCGACCTTCTGAAGCTCCTGAAAGCGTGGAATCCAGAAATACTCATCCACGTATAGATTGCCGGTGTAGCTTTGCGCGGTGCGTGCGTTGGTGCCAAGGAAGTGCAGCGTTGCGCCGTTCGGTAAGACGATGGGATCGCCTTTTAACTCTAAATCGGCGGCCTCTTTGGCAAAGGCGATAATGTATTGCTTGAATACATGCGCCTGCGCCTTGCTGGCACTTAAAAAGATCTGATTGCGGCCCGTAGTCATCGCATCGAATAGCGCCTCGCGGGCGAAGTACCAGGTTGCGCCAATTTGGCGGGACTTTAAGACATTGCGGAAGCTGTGTTTCTTGCCTGCCTCAAACCAGCCTTGCTGATAGGCAAACAAAGAATCCATAAAGGCGTCTTTGATTAAATCGACGTGCTCATCATTAAAATCGTTCTTCGTGGCCTTCTTGCGCTCTGCTTTGTTGCGGCTGGCAATGTTCGGATTGAGGTCGGCTTCATTACCGCCGCCATTGTATTTATTGATCCGCGCGACTCTTTCCATTTGCCGCGAGAGCAAATCAATTTCTTTAAAGTCGATGCCTTCTTTTTTATCCTTATTTAAAAGCAGGATATAGCGTGATTCGAGGGACTCTTCGACGCGCTCGATTAACTTCTTTTTGTCCCATTCATCGCGCCGTTTCCAGCTATGCACCGTGGCGGGCTTCTCGCCTAATGATTCTGCAATCCGTGAAATACGCCAGCCCGACCAATACAGGCGGCGAGCCTCAATACGCGGGTCTTTGATGTTTATATTTTCCATAGCCAAAGGCTAAGGCAATCAAAAGCAGAAGTATTTTGTTGGCTTTTGTGGAATGGCTATTCACAAAAGGCGTTCATTGATAGCCCTTTCTTTTGTGGCGATAGTGGGTGCCTTCAGGAATTAACCCCGCTATTCAATAAAACCGCAGAAGGGTCTATGGACAAAAAATTTAAATCGTTTCGGGTAGCGACCGAAGGCGCAACCACCGATGGCCGCACCATTACCCGCGCCTGGCTTAGCCAGATGGCAAAGAATTACAACCCAGCGACCTACGGGGCGCGGGTGAATATGGAACACATTCGAGGCATTTATCCAGACAGCGCCTTTAAATCTTACGGCGATGTGGTGGCACTGGAAGCCAAAGAGATCGACGGCAAGATGGCCCTGTTTGCCACGATTGACCCCACGCCCGAACTGGTGGCGATGAATCAGAACCGCCAGAAGGTCTACACCTCCATCGAGTGCGACCCCGACTTTGCAGACACAGGGGAAGCCTATTTAACTGGCTTAGCCGTCACCGATAACCCAGCCAGCTTGGGTACATCAATGCTGCAATTCTCAGCTTCCGTCGGTGGTGCCAGCCCGCTGATGGCCCGTAAAACAAATAAAAACTGTTTATTCACCAATGCCATCGAGTTTGCACTCGAAGAAGAAGGAACGCACGCCGTGTCGATGCTGGAATCCGTAGTAAAGATTTTTTCTAAAAAAGAAGAAAAAGAAAACCTGCAATTTGCGGATATCCAGCAGGCATTGGAAGCCATTGCCGAGCAAACCGCAGAAAACAATGATGGCTTTCGTTCGATGGAAAGCCGCATCGATGAATTGAAAAGAGAAATGGCCGAATTGCGCGAATTCAAATCGAAGATTGAAAACGAACCAGCGCATTTTTCCGGAGGCCGTGACAAAGCGACCGGCGGCACAGCGTCTTTAGAAACAGACTGCTGATTCATCCATATCCCACCATTCAATAAAAATAATTCAAAACTAGAATAAGGAAACACCATGCGCAATGAAACACGAATTGCCTATAGCGCTTTTGAAAAAAAGATTGCTGAATTAAATAAGGTTCCCGTCGCAAGTAAAACCTTTACGGTTGATCCATCCATTCAGCAAAAGCTGGAAACCCGTGTGCAGCTATCAAGCAGCTTCCTTGGCAAGATCAATATGCCCGCCGTCACGGATATGGAAGGCGAAAAACTGGGGCTAGGCGTGACCAGCACGATTGCAGGCCGCACCAATACTAAAAAGAATCCGCGTAAAACGCGTGATGTGACAGGTTTGAGTTCTGGCCGCTATCGCTGTGTACAAACCAACTTTGATACCGGCATCAGCTATGCAAAGCTAGATATGTGGGCCAAGTTTCCAGACTTCCAGACCAAAATCCGCGACGTCATCGTCAAGCAACAAGCGCTTGATCGAATCATGATTGGCTTTAACGGCGTATCGGCGGCTGAAGATACCGACCGCGAGAAATTCCCGCTCTTGCAAGACGTGAACAAAGGCTGGCTCCAGCAGTACCGCGACAACGCGCCGACCAATGTGATGACAGGCACAGAAAAGCACCCTGACAAAATCATCGTTGGTAAAACCCAGGTCAAGGGTGAAGACGACGTCACATGGAAGACTGAAAAAGGCGAGTACAGCAACCTAGACGCGCTGGTGTTTGATGCGGTGAATACCCTGATTCACCCTGAATACCGCGAAAACCCCAATTTAGTGGTGATCGTATCCAGCGAATTACTGGCAGATAAATACTTCCCCAAGATCAATAGCGAGCACGCGCCCACCGAAGAAATGGCGCTGGATATGCTGATTAGCCAAAAACGCATTGGTGGCAGAACCGCCGTCACGGTGCCTTTCTTTCCAAAAGACAAAATAATGATTCAGCCGCTGGCTAATTTGTCGCTGTACTGGCAAGAGGGAGGCCGCCGCCGTCATGTGCGTGAGGAGCCGGACTATGACCAGATTGCCGACTACACCAGCTCAAACGACGCTTATGTGATTGAAGCGTATGAAGCGGGCTGCTTGATTGAAAACATCGAGCTGCTGCCCGAAGAGCGCACGGAAGAAAAACCCGCAGAGGCAGGAAAGTGAGTCCCGCAAAAGCCCACTTGTTGCGCATGACAGCGGCTCAGCTCTCAAAAGAGAGCGGTTCTGGTGCCCATGTGAATGCCAGCGGATACGCGCTGATGTTGCATAAGCTGGCGGGCGACAAGCGGCGGCTTAAACAAATCCAATCCCTTTCTCGCAAGATCGACGCCAAGCGCGAGATGCTGCCCGATTACGCGCCTTGGATCAGCGGGGCTTTATCCGCCCAGGGTGGTGCGCAGGATGAAGTACTGATGACGGTGATGGTGTGGATGATCGACACCAGCAACTTCACCGACGCGCTGCCGATTGTGCGCTATGCGATCAAACATCGATTAGCGCCACCGGATCAGTACCAGCGCACCTTGGCGTGTTTGGTTGTCGAGGAAATGGCCGACACCGCCATCAATGGTCGGGTATTGGGCGAGGCCATTGATGTGGAAGGGCTGCAAGGCGTTGCTGAAATCACCCAAGCCGAAGATATGCCAGACCAAGTGAAGGCCAAGTTATTTAAGGCCATCGCTTATGGCTTATCCGAGCACAACAAACCCGCTGCTGCCGATCATTTCAGGCAAGCCTTAGCGCTGCACCCCAAGTGCGGCGTGATTAAGGATCTGGAACGGCTAAAGCGGGAAATGAAGAACATGGCCGCTGAAAAGTAGCCGACCGAGCGAACCCCGCAGCGAGAGGCAGGGGGAGGCGAAGCCTTTTAAGGTTCTTTCAAATCCCCCTCCACCTCTTAAGGACAGATCATGGGATTTATTGCAGCACAAAAAAGCGGCGAAAGCTTAGAACCGCTGATTAAAAACAGTGGTTTCTGGCCCGATATCGATATGGCCGACGCGCACTTAGCATTACGCGTCGATGGCACAGTCACCGAGCCAAGACTAAGAATGGCGCTGATTGCGGCGATGGCCAGCGCGAATCAAGACCTACGCAAATTTAAAGCCAAGCATCTGGCCGATGGCATCCAGAACTTGGCCGAGGTTGAAAGCGAAACACTGGATTGCCAGAGCGTATTAGTCAGCCATTACATCCGCGCCGTGTACTGCTTAGCCAAGGCCAACCTAACCGAGCGCTACCGTGATTTTGATAGCACCGGCGACGGCCACAATAAGGCGGATCAATTGCTTGACCCTATCGAAGACCTACGCCGCGACGCACGTTGGGCGATTCGGGACTTACTCGGATCAAACCGCACCAGTGTCGAGCTGATCTGATGCAGGTTGTAGCCAAGCAAGGCGACACGCTGGATGACATTTGCTGGCGTATTTACGGCAAAACCGCAGGCGTGACCGAAGCGGCGCTGGCCGCCAATCACCGGCTGGCGGATCTGGGGCCGATGATTCCGATGGGAACCTTGATCGAGCTGCCCGATGCCATCCCGCCCGAATCTAAAAAAACCATTATTCAACTTTGGGACTAAGTAATGACTGAACCAATTACGACCTTCTCCGCCTCTTTTACCGTGTTTTTACTCGCCATTGCGGGCCTGTTCTCAGGGATTCACGCCGACGTACTCATGGGCAGTTTTGCGGGGGCGGTGGTGTTTATCATGACCGCGCAAAAGCTCAGCGTTTTACAGAAGATCGTTTTCTTTTTAACCGCATTTGTGGCCGGTTGTGTTGCCGCAAAACTGGTGGCGGATCTGATCGCTATCCCCCTGCCCGCTTCAATTGTGGTGAGCGAAGGCATCGGCGCATTAATCGCTGGGGCCATCAGTATGAAGCTTTTGCAATGGCTGATTGTACGGGCCGAACACCCCGAGGACTTACTCAACATCAGGGGCAAGAAATGAACCTCTATTTACTCATCAGCGTGCTGGCCAGCCTCTTTGCCGCGCTCAGCATTGCCCTATTCAATCGAAACAGCAAAGCCCATAGCCTAAGTATTTGTATTTTTGCTTATGGCTTAACCGTCTATTACGGCCTGACTGCTATTCGCCTATTGATGGGCATCACGGCCACCAGTCCAACACACAGCTTTTTACTACTGTTTAGCGGTGTTTATTTCTGCTTTAAGCGCGGCAACGTCAGCGATTTATGGGCCGCTTTGGCATGGCCCGTTCAGAAATTTTTAAGCCTCAAAAAGGAACCTCACATTGAACACCTCACCCCAGCTATCCCCACACTTCAGCCTGCGCGAATTCACCGCCAGCCAAACCGCAGCGCAGTACAACATCGACAACAGCCTGCCCGTAAACATGCTCGAAAACGCGGCGTACACCTGCGAGCAACTCGAAAAAATCCGAAAGCAGCTCGACAACAAGCCCATTTTTATTAGTAGCGGCTGGCGTTGCCCGATCCTTAATTCTAAGGTTGGTGGCAGTGCGGGCAGCGATCACGCCAAGGCCCGCGCGGTAGATATCCACTGTCCGCAATTTGGCACAGCAAGGCAGATTGCCGAAGCCCTTGTCGCCGCACAGATCGACTTTGACCAGCTGATTTTAGAGTCTCCCAACACGCCAAGCGCATGGGTACATATTGGCTTTCGTAAAGGGGCCAACCGGCGGCAAGTGCTGACCAAGTTTGCCGGGGATAAAACCTATTACGTGGGATTGAAATCATGAGTTTTTCTAAAATACCGTTCATCGCCTTATTAATCATACTGATTGGTGTGATTGCAAATAACGCGTCCCATCGCTACCAAGTGACCGCGCTAAGTATGGAGCTGGAAGCCAGCAAGCAAGAGGCTGCAATCAATTCGGCCCTCTTACAAAATATGCACAAGGTTAATCAAGCCAACGATATGGCTCAAGCCGATTTACGCAGCAGCATTGAAAGCGTCAACACTGCGCTACTTAAAAACAAACGCGCTATGGAGCAACTTAAAAATGAAAGCAAAGAAGTCAGGGATTGGGCTGATACTCGCTTGCCTGCTGATGTTATCCGCCTGCGCCAGCGCTCCGAAATCGCCAGCGGTGCAGCTTATCAAGATTGGTTGTCCCTCCGTGATAGCCTGCCGCCTGCCAGCGATCCAAGCCCAAACCAACGGCGAGCTGAATCTGGCGATTGATGATCTAGAAGCCGCGTGGCATAGCTGCGCAGCGCAAGTCGATATGGTGCTTAAATGCCAGCAAACCGCTAAGGCCGCCCCATGATTAAGCCCGCCAGCCTGCGCGAATACCTCTCTAAAACGGTGCGCCACCTTGCCCACAATCCCGACAAGCTGTCTATTTTTATTGATGAAGGCAATCTCATTGCCACAGCGGGCAAGTCGCTCTCTTTTGAGTATCAATACACGCTGAACGCCATCATTCAAGACTACGCCGACCACCCCGACACGATCATGGTGCCGGTGCTGGCTTGGGTAAGCAGCAATCAGCCCGAGCTTTTTAGTCATGTAGACAAGCGCCAGAATGGCATTAGCTTTGAAGCGGATATACTGAACCACGACACCATCGATCTTTCAATCAAGATCAATTTGACCGAACGTGTGGTGATGCGCGAGGTAGACGGCAAGCCCGTCATTACTCATTACGGCGAGCCGCCGCTGGATGAATACACGGGCCAAGATTGGGCTTTATTCTTGCGCGATCAGCCGTGGCCAACAGCATGAGCGAGAATTTTAAGGAGCTGGAAGGCTGGGCTTCTGGCTTACTTGGCAATCTGGACGCCAAAGCATTACGCGGCATGAATAAGAGCCTCGCTACCGAGCTACGCAAGCGCCAGCAAGCCCACATCGCCGCCAATCAAAACCCCGACGGCACACCCTACGCACCCCGCTTGCCGCAGTTGCGTAAAAAAGGCGGACGCATCAAGCGCAAGATGTTTGCCAAGCTACGCACCGCTCGCCATCTTAAAACCCAAAGCAATAGCGACGGGGCCACCGTGCATTTTAGCCCCAGCGCCAACCGCCTTGCTCGCGTTCACCAGTTTGGTTTAGTTGGCCTCGTCAATGCTAAGCGCGGTATCCGGCACAAATACGCGGCGCGTGAATTGCTGGGGTTTAGTCAAAGCGATGATGAACTGATCGCCGACACCATTCTCAGCCAAATCAGCAAGTAATGTAAAAGCCCGCCTCACACCCACCCGTGCGTGAACATCGCGCACCGGCGCGGCACTATGGCGCAATGAATCAAACAGCCGAACATTCCCGAATTTTAGAAAGCCTGATCCGCATCGGCACCGTGGCCGAAGTGGATTGCACTCCCCTTGAGCCACTCTGCCGAGTACAAAGTGGTGAACTACTGACCGACTGGCTGCCATGGGTCACCCCCCGAGCGGGCAAGGTATCGATCTGGAGTCCACCCAGTATTGGCGAGCAGGTCATGTTATTGAGCCAGTCCGGTGAAGTGGGCGCGGGCGTTGTGTTGCCTGGGCTGTTTTCAGACGCCTTTCCGACGCCCAGTCATGACCCCAACGTCACTTGCATTGCTTTTCCCGATGGGGCGCTCGTCAGCTACAACCACAGCAGCGGCGCACTGAGTGCCACCGGTATCAAAACCGCACTGATTAAAGCCTCGGATCATGTCACCGTTGATTGTCCAGAAACCGAAACCACCGGCAACCTCACCGTCGGCGGGAATCTGAGCGTTAAAGGCGACAGTGACTTTGAAGGCAAAGCCGCCGTCATGGGCGCGTTTAGCTACGCCGCAGGCATGAGTGGTACCGGTGGCGAGGGTGGCGGCGCGACGACGATCACCGGAAATATTACGCACAGTGGCGGTTCACTTATGAGTAATGACGTGATTGTCGATGACCACACTCACAACCTCGTGCAACGAGGCAATGACAGCACCGGCGGGCCAATCTAATGGCGGGCCTAAACAAACACAGTGGCCATGCAATTGATGATCTGGCCCATATCCAGCAATCGGTGGCTGATGTGCTCACTACCCCGCTGGGCAGCCGCCTAATGCGCCGCGACTATGGCTCTGAAATTCCCGCGCTGATCGATCAGCCTTTAAACGGGGCCACCCGCTTACGCGTGATGGCCGCCACCGCAACCGCACTTAAAAAGTGGGAACCCCGTATCCGCGCCCAGCGCGTCACTTTAGAGCTGGGCCAGCAACACGGCGCACTCAGCGTCACGCTAGAAGCCGAGCGCATCGATGGCCCGCGCGGCCAGCAGCCGGTGGCGCTTTCTATTCCTCTGCGAGCCTAAGCCATGAAAAGCCAAGAAGTAGACCTCTCCCGCCTGCCCCCGCCCAACCTCATTGAGGCGCTGGATTTTGAAACGATCTTTAAGGAGCGCAAAGCGGCGCTGATTGCGCTCTACCCCGATGCGGCCGCCGTGCTTAATCTGGAATCTGAACCACTCACCAAGCTGTTACAAGAAAACGCTTACCGTGAATTGATCCAGCGGCAACGGATTAACGAGCGTGGCGCGGCCTGCATGTTGGCGTTTAGCCAGGGGAATGATTTAGATCATCTGGTGGCTAATTTTAATGTGCAGCGCTTTATGATTACACCCGCCAATCCAAACGCGGTACCGCCCACCGATGCAGTTTTAGAATCCGATGATTCATTACGCGCACGTGGCCAGCGGGCTTTTGAAGGCTTAAGCGTGGCGGGGCCAAGATCCGCTTATATCTTTCATGCTTTATCAGCTGACGCCCGCGTGGCCGATGCCAGCGCCATCAGCCCCCAGCCCTGCGAAGTGGTCGTCAGTGTGCTGGCGAATGATGGCGACGGCACAGCCCCCGCTGATTTGCTTAGCAAGGTAAAGCTAGTGCTGTCAGGTGAAGACGTTAGGCCCGTTGGCGACCGGCTCACCGTACAGTCGGCCAAGATTGTTAATTACGCTATCACCGCCGTTTTATATCTTTACCAAGGCCCAGAAAAAGGCCCAATTTTAGAAGCAGCTAGCGCCCAGCTTAAAAAGTACATCAGCACCCAGCGCCGCATGGGCCGCGATATTCGCCAATCGGCCATCTTTGCCGCGCTGCATGTAGAAGGCGTGCAGCGAGTCGAACTCATATCACCGGCCAGCGACGTGGTGCTTGATGAAACACAGGCCGCGCACTGCACCGCTGTGGATATCACCGTCGGCGGCATCGATGACTAGATCACTGCTGCCCACCGGCTCAAGCAAATTAGAACGCGCCATAGCGAGCAGTTGCCAATCAGGCCAAGAATTGCCAATTCTGCTGGCTGCGCTTTGGAATGCCGACACCTGCCCCAAAGCCGCCTTGCCCTATTTAGCCTGGGCGTTCTCAGTGGATCGATGGGACGAGAACTGGAGCGAGCCGGTACAGCGGGAAGTGATCCGGCAATCGTTCTTTGTGCATCAGCACAAGGGCACCATCGGCGCACTTAAGCGCATCGTCGAGCCGCTGGGCTATCGCTTAGAGATCACCGAATGGTGGGAAGAAAACCCCGTCGGCCCGCGTGGCACTTTCAAACTGGAAGTCAAAACCATAGACCACGGCATTACTGAAGAAACCCAGATCGAGCTGAATTACTTAATAGACGAAGCCAAGCCGCTATCACGCCATCTGATCGAAATGAATATCAGCGTCGAGCCGCGCGGCTTTATGTATATCGGCGTCGGCCAATACCAGGGCGAAGTCATCAACATCTACCCAAAGGCCAAAGACACACCATGACCCAAAAATATTTTGCCATCCTCACCCAATACGGCGAGGCCCAAATCGCCGAAGCCACCTCCCAAAAAAAGACCATTCATATTGAAACAATGGCCGTAGGTGATGGCGGCGGCCAAGACACCTCCCCCGATGAAAACCAAACTCAGCTGATCAAAGAGAACTACCGCAGCCCTTTAAACTCGCTCAAATCCGAAGCGGACAAGAATACATTGATTGCCGAACTCATCATTAAAGAGAACGTCGGCGGCTGGTGGATTCGAGAAATGGGGATCTATGACGATAAAGGCGGCCTGATCGCCGTCGCCAATTGCCCAGCCAGCTACAAGCCACAATTAGAAGAAGGCTCGGGCAAGGTGCAAACTTTGCGCATGGTGTTTGTGGTCAGCAACACCGCCGCCGTCACAATCAGCGTCAGCCAAGATATTGGTATCGCTAGCATTGAGTTGGTCGAAGAAACCATGAAGCAGCATATTGCCGATGACGACCCGCATTCAAAAGATTATTACAATAAAAAAATCACCGATAAAACCAACGCCGCCCTAAGGCAAGACCTCAGCGACACCGCCCAGCGCGAAGCCAACCGTGCCCGCGATGAAGCCATCCACCATGCTGACGAAGCAGACACCGCACACAGCCAGGCCGCAGACCCGCACTCGCAATACACCACCGAAGGCGAAACAAGGGGGCTGATTCAAGAGCACGTCAACGCACCTAACCCGCACAGTGAGCACTATTACCTGAAGGAGCAAACAAACGAGGTAGTAAACGATGTAATGCGCTCACACCAATCAGCTGAAGATCCACATCCTCAGTACAACACTTTTGAGCGTATGCGTGATTTTATTGCTGGGGGGCGTCTGACCGCATTCAGGGCCAATTCTCAAATTGGCGTGGGGGCATTTGCCAGCCAATTAACATCATCGGCCCCCTTGTTTGTTGATGCAGGGATGGTTGTAGGTAATCAATATGCGCCAATTGTAAAACAGTACACCGTCGGTGATGCAGGGTGGGCGGGGCTGGTTTCATTTGGATCACTTCGCTATTCAGGCAATCAATTCCCTGCTGCGTGTATCAGTATTTCAAGTGATTCGGGGGCAGTGACGACTTGGGACTTTTCTCAGGATGGGGCACTTCGTTCTCGATATTACAAAGTAGTCGATGCACAGCAATCAATCAATATCGTTGACTGGGACTTTAACGGTGTATCCACGCTGCTACGTTGGAAAAATTACGGCGGTGGGCACGTTATCTTTGATGCAAGTTCCAGTCAATCCCCCACCGGCTCGCCTGTAAATAACCGAGATGCAGAAATGCCATGGGTCAACGCACAACCTGTTCTTATGGGCTGGAATGGCGTAAATACTTTCGGCATGCGGGTGGACTCCTCCCGTGTTGCCGATAAGCTGGTCGATGGCTCTTTCGGTTTACCCGTTGGCGTCCCCGTCCCATGGCCCAGCAATACCCCGCCCCCTGGCTGGATCTTTTTACAGGGCCAAGGCATTAACCCTGCGGAAGCCCCTGTTCTGGCTTCGCTATATGGTGCAACTCTTCCCGACCTACGCGGCATGTATATCTCAGGCTGGGATGCAGGGCGCGGCATTGATCCAGGGCGAACCGTATTGAGCTATCAAGCCGCCAATGTCGGCGAGCACCAACACACCGTGCCCTTTGATGATGGCGGCTGGTTGTCTTACTCAGGCGGTGGGGGGCAACCAGGTGTTAATTATGTGATAGCGAGAGCGAGGGCCACGGTCGATGGCCCACAGGGCAGAACACACCCAGACAATATTGCCTTCAATTACATCGTTCGGTGGGGATAATCCAATGCTTAAAAATACAATCAAACCAGACAACACCCGCCCAGAGCAGCAGCCAGAAACACTTCCCGCGAAGCCCGTTTCATTTGATCAAGACGGCTTTGCCAGTCATGACGGCATCGTGGCTTGCTTTTGCCACGATACCCACACGCTCGAATATATCGGCAAGGCTGAAATGTGGGTGTCTAAAGATTGCGGCTTGCCTGCCGGTGCAGTGCTAGATGGGCCTAAACTCAGGCCCGCTAAAAATAAAACCGTGATTCGGAATAAGGCCGATCAGTGCTGGGCGCAGATTGAAGACTACCGTAAGATGATTGCTTACCAAACCAACGACGGCGCGGCGCGTTTGATTGATACATTAGGATCGATACCCGAAGGCTTTACCCTGCTGCCGTATTTTGAAGGCGCAGTCTGGAACGGTAAAAAATGGCTGCCAGCTATTCAGCCCATCCCGCTGGTTTTAGACCCACCGGCGGCCATCGCTGACGATCAATTACTCGCCTTAAATGAGAAAGTCGAACGACTTGAAAGCTTATTGGCGCAGGTTTTAAATGAAACACCCGCCTAAGCTTTGTCGTTCAAGGCTTCACAATCCCCAGTGAAAGCCAAATAAAACAGAATCGCCCATCATGGTTCGGTCAATTCAAACCGAGGAAATCATGGGCGATAAATTCAATCATGGTGTGCGCGTCATCGAAGTTAACGAAGGCACGCGCACCATTCAAACCATTAGCACCGCTGTTATTGGTGCGGTCTGCACGGCATCCGATGCAGACAAAGACTTCTTCCCGCTCAATCAAGCAGTACTGATTACCAACGTACAAAAAGCCATTGGTAAAGCCGGAACCAAAGGCACACTGCTACGCACCTTACGCGCCATCTCTAAACAAACCAGCCCGATTATTGTGATGGTACGGGTAGAAGAAGGCGTAGACGAAAAAGAAACCGAGAAAAACATCATCGGCGGCACCGACGAACAGGGCCGCTTCACTGGCTTGCAAGCGTTGCTATCAGCTAACAGCACGGTCCACGTTAAGCCGCGCATCTTAGGCGTACCAGGCTACGACACTTTGCTGGTGGCCAACGAGCTGGCAACGATCTGCCAGAAGCTACGCGCCTTCGCCTATATCAGCGCCCGAGGCTGCAATAGCCTAGCAACCGCCCTTGAGTATCGAGAAAACTTTGGCCAGCGCGAGTTGATGCTGATCTGGCCAGACTTTAGCAATCCCAACTTTGACGGCAAAGGCGATCAAGGCTTAGATCTGGCGGTGGCCTACGCGATGGGCTTACGCGCCAAGATCGACAAAGAAACCGGCTGGCACAAAACCCTTTCTAATGTGGTGATTAACGGCGTAACCGGCTTAAGCCAAGACGTGTTCTGGGACTTGCAAGACCCTGATACCGATGCAGGCTTACTGAACGCTGCCGACGTCACCACGCTGGTTCGCTCCAAAGGCTTTATTTTTTGGGGAAGCCACACCCTCAGCGCCGACCCACTGTTCAAGTTTGAAAGCTACACCCGCACCGCGCAAGTGCTGGCCGACACGATGGCCGAGGCGCATATGTGGGCGGTTGATAAGCCGATGACGCCTAGCCTTGCTAAGGATATTTTGGCAGGACTCAACGCCAAAGGCCGCGCCTTAGTGTCTGGCGGTTATTTGATGGGCTTCAATGCCTGGCTAGATAGTGACGCCAACGATAAGGAAGCACTTAAGGCGGGCAAGTTGACGATTGATTACGACTACACCCCGATGCCACCGCTGGAAGACCTCACCTTTATCCAGCGCATTACCGACAAATACCTTATGGACTTTGCCGCCAACGTAGGCCGCTAAAGGGAGAACAGCATGGCATTACCACGTAAGTTAAAACTGTTTAATTTATTTCTCAATGGCGAAAACTTTGTTGGGCAAGTAACCGAAGTCACCCTGCCCAAGCTCAGCCGCAAGATGGAAGAGTACCGAGGCGGCGGCATGAACGGCACGGTCGATATTGATCTGGGTATGGAAAAACTCGAAATGGAGTTCACTTGCGGCGGCATGATGCGCGAGATTCTGCTCAGCTTTGGCGCGGCCACCCACGACGCCGAGCTGCTGCGCTTTGCCGGTGCTTACCAGCGGGAAGAGTCGGAAGAAGTGGACGCGGTGGAAGTCACCGTGCGCGGTCGTCACAAAGAAATTGATATGGGCGGCGCAAAGCCTGGCGACGATACCGAGTTCAAAGTCTCCAGCTCACTCAGCTATTACAAATTCGAAATGAATGGCGAAACGCTGATTGAAATTGATGTGGTCAACATGATTGAAAACATCGGCAGCACGGATCGTCTCGCCAAATTCCGCGCCGCTATTGGCCTGTAAACCTAGGAAAGAGGCTATGAAAGCAAGTGACCCACTCAATAAAGCGGGGGCAAAAGAAAGCGTGCTGATTGTCTTTTTTAGAGGAAGCACATGCTGGCTCGTTTTATCAAAAACAGATCTTGTAACTTATCGCTTCTCCACGCTAAGCGCTTACTTAACGGATCAACTCAGCAAAACAGCAAAGCGGCTATTTAGCGGCTTGCAATCAAAAATCAACACCCTAATCAACAGGATTAAAACTATGAAAACCCCAGAAAACAAAATCATCGAAGCCCCAGAAAACACCGTCGAGCTAGACACCCCCATTACGCGTGGCAACC
Organism: Iodobacter sp.; assembly: GCF_025352645.1. Taxonomy (GTDB): domain Bacteria; phylum Pseudomonadota; class Gammaproteobacteria; order Burkholderiales; family Chitinibacteraceae; genus Iodobacter. Next base: position 19,205 of record NZ_JANXSO010000106.1, read on the forward strand.
AAACCATCAGCGCCATTACTTTACGCAAACCCAAGGCCGGTGAGTTGCGCGGCGTGAAGCTGGGCGAGCTATTGCAGATGGATGTAGAAACACTGGCCAAGGTATTACCGCGCATTAGTTCCCCTATTCTGACCACGCAAGACGTCAACAACCTAGACCCCGCCGACCTCTTGCAACTGGCTGGGGTAGCCGCTGGTTTTTTATTGCAGAAGGCCAACAAACCGGATTACCCGCTTGCGTAAATGATGCAATGGCCGATATCGCTATGGTGTTCCACTGGCCGCCTTCGGCGATGGACAGCATGGAGGTATCGGAATTAATAGAATGGCGTGAAGCCGCAAGAAAAAGACAAAGCCCAGATTCATGATTAAAAATAAATTACACGCCGGAGACTGCCTGCCCTTCCTAGAGGGCTTGCCTGCCTTATCCATTGACGCACTGATGACCGACCCGCCTTACGCCTCAGGCGGCCTACATATCGGCTCTAAAAACCGCAGCACAAGCGAGAAATACCAAAACAGCACCAGCAAGCGAAAGTACCCCGACTTCACCGGCGATCACCGCGACCAACGCGCCCACCTGCGCTGGATGACGCTTTGGCTGACTGAATGCCTGCGCGTCATGAAAGACGGCGCGCCCATTTGCTTATTTACCGACTGGCGACAATTGCCGCTGACTACCGATGCGCTACAGGTGGCGGGCTTCACTTGGCGTGGCATTGCGGTTTGGGACAAAGGCGAAGGCGTGCGGCCAGTGATGGGCCGATATCGCAATCAAGCCGAATACATCGTCTGGGGTAGCAAAGGCGATATGCCGCTGGCCCGCGATGTGGGGGTTTTGCGCGGTGTTTATAAGGAAGTCGTCAAGCAAAAAGACAAGTTCCATATCACCGGCAAGCCCACCGACTTAATGCGCGGTCTGATTAAGATCTGCGCGCCAGGTGGGGTCATTCTTGATCCTTTTGCCGGATCAGGCTCCACCCTGCTTGCGGCGCAATTGGAAGGCTACGACTGGCTGGGCTGTGAGTTAAGCGAGGAATACAAAAATATTGCCTTGGAACGCTTAGCACAACTGAAGGAGCACTAATGAGCGCGGCGCGAAATTTACGACTAGAAGTGGTTTTAAAAGCGATTGATAAATTCACCGCGCCGTTTAAAGGGGTACTGAATCAAAGCAAGGCGGTATCAAAGCAAGTCAGCGCACTAAAAAACAAAATGAAAGAGCTAGATAAAACCCAATCCAGCATTAAATCTTTCAGACAATTATCCACAGATATGACACAGGCCTCCGGCAAGATGAAGGCCGCGCAAGAACGCGCCACCCTGCTGGGGGCCAGTCTCGCCGCAACGGAAAAACCCACTAAAAAAATGCGGGCCGAATTTGAGCGGGCAAAAAAAGAAGCCGCCCAATTAGCCGAAAAACACACTCAGCTGATTACCAAGCAGCAACAGCTTGGCACCGCGTTACGTGTCGCAGGGGTGCCGATGGAGCGCCTTTCACAACATCAGCGTGAACTAAGACGAGATGCAGTCAGCACAACAGCGGCCCTACAAAGAGAACAGCTACAGCTTGAACGCTTAGGCAAGCAATCTCAGCGTATGCATGCCGCCAAAGCATCCTACGAAAAAGGCATGAATGTACGTAATCAAATGGCGGGGGCCGGTGCCGGTATGGCCGCAGCGGGTGGCGGTGCTTTATATGGCATGAGTAAGGTATTAGGTGTCGGTATGGATTTTGACGCCCAAATGTCACGCGTGCAGGCACTGACACGGCAAGATAAGAATTCACCAGAGCAAAAAGCCTTGCGCCAGCAAGCACGCCAATTAGGTGCAGACACTCAGTTTACGGCGACAGAAGCGGCACAAGGCCAAGGCTATTTAGCGATGGCGGGTTTTAAAGCAAAAGACATTCAAGCCGCCATGCCCAGTGTTTTAGATATGGCACTGGCAGGCGGAACGGATCTAGGCCGCACCTCGGATATTGCCTCCGACATTATGAGCGGCTTTAAAATCAAGTCCTCAGAGATGCAGCGGGTAGCCGACGTCTTAACCCTGACCTTCACGACTTCAAACACCAACTTGGAGATGCTGGGTGAAACCATGAAGTACGTAGGGCCGGTCGCCACAAAGGCCGGTATGGGGCTGGAAGAAACGGCGGCTATGGCGGGGCTTTTGGGTAATGTGGGGATTAAAGCCAGCCAAGCAGGAACCACACTGCGTGCCATGTTGCTTAGAATTTCAGCGCCAACCCGTAAAGCGGCTGAAACGATGAAAGCGCTGAATGTGCAGTACAAAGATGCAAAGGGCAATGTACGGCCTATTCCACGCCTTTTAAAAGAGGTTGCAGAAGCCACCAAAAAAATGGGGACGGCTGACCAGCTATCCATTTTAAAAGAGGTCTTTGGGGCCGAAGCGGCCACAGGCGTATCCGAACTTATCGAGAATCAAGGCATCGGTGCGCTTGACGACTACATCAAAGTTTTAGAAAACGCGAAGGGCACAGCGGCGAAGGTCGCCGAAATCATGGCAGACAATGCCCATGGCGATGTAAAGAAATTAAGTTCGGCATGGGAAGACCTGAATATTCAGCTTTATGAAACAAACGACGGCCCTTTGCGTGGCGTCATCCAAAGCATTACCGAGGTGATTGGCAAGGTTAAAAAATGGACGCAAGAAAACCCAGCGTTAACCGAGAAGCTAGTCAGGCTGTTTGCCATTATTTCGGCAGCATTACTCATTATGGGCGGCTTCACCTTAGCTATGGCTGCCGCGTTGGGGCCGATGGTGATGATGCGCTATGGGCTTAGCTTACTGAATATCAAAATGGGATTAGGCACAAAATTAGTCAAAGCCGCCACCCTAAGCTATGGAAAATTAAGTGCCACCTTAAAAGCACTGAATCAGACCAGCCCCAAGGCCATATTCCAGTCTATGACCGGATCGATGGGCCGAGCCAATAACGCAGTAAAAGGATATACCGCCTCCATTTGGCGGGCCATCCGCGCACAAGGTGCCATGGCGGCCAGTAAGGCCACAGGGGCCATGCAATACGCACGGACTGCCGGTCTAGGTGGAATGACGAAGGACGCGGCAAAGGGTGGGGCTAACCTTGCCGTGAAAGGGGGAAAAGGCTTACTTAATGGGGGGATAGGTCTAATCAAACTCCCCATTAAAGCCGTCATGCAATTTGGTCGGACATTGGCTTTTGTAGGCCGCTTGGCACTCACCAACCCTATCGGCTTAGTCCTGACAGGCATTGCCTTAGCAGCGCTGCTCATTTACAAATATTGGGAACCCATCAAAGCCTTCTTTACCGGCCTATGGCAAGGATTTACAGAAGGAATCGCCCCATTAAAAGCCATCTTTGTGCAAACTTTTACGCCATTAATGGCCGCATTACAGCCACTTATGCCGGTATGGGATTGGATCGTCGGCGCTTTTAAAATAGCCTGGGAATGGGTAAGTAAACTCTTTGCCCCGATTCAATCCACTAAGGAAAGTTTAGAGGGTGCGACTCAGAGCGGTAGCGGCTTTGGTCAATTCCTCGCCCATCTTGTTGTGATTGTCGCAGAAGTGCTGGCCGCTTTTGTTAGCTTGCCCATTAAAATTATCTCTATTGGGGTGCAAATTGTTGAAGGCTTATGGCAAGGCATTGCCAGTAAATGGGACTGGCTAAAAGGCAAGTTCTACGAGCTGGCCAAGATGCTGCCCGAGCCGGTACAAAAGGCGCTTGATATCCACTCCCCTTCCCGCGTCTTTGCCCAGATTGGGCGGCATACCGTCGCGGGTTTGGATCAAGGCTTAACGGATGGCAAAGATGCGCCACTGGCCACCATAAAGAACATCACCAACCAAATTATTAACGCGGCCAGCGGCCTGATGATTGGCGGGGCCAGCCTTGGCGCAATGGCCGGTGTCACCATCGATACACGCCCGCCCATTGCCAGCACCGCCCCCGCAAACAATGCAGCTTCAGCCCCTATATTCCAAATCACGATCAACGCCGCGCCAGGCATGAACGAGCAGGCACTGGCAAAACTGGTCGCACAAGAAATCGCCAAGGCCGAACGCCAGAAGCAGGTGCGTAGCCGTTCACGCTTAGGAGATAGCGACTAATGATGATGGTCTTAGGCATGTTTGTTTTTGAGCTATCCAGCGCACCTTACCAAACATTGGAGCAGTCCAAATCATGGCGGCACGCCAGCCAAACACGGATCGGCATCGGCCCTGCTAATCAGTTTTTAGGGCCAGATACGGAAACAATCGCACTGAGCGGCGTGTTGTATGAAGAACTGAACGCAGGCGAGGTTTCTTTGCTCGCGCTGGACGATATGGCCGACACAGGGGAGAAATATTTTTTAATTGAAGGCACCGGCTGGATTTATGGCGAGTACGTCATCGAATCCATCAAGACCACCCGCACCTTGTTTTACAAAAACGGCTCAGCCCGCAAGATTGAATTTAACTTAGCCCTTAAGCGGATCACGTCCGACCCACTCGAAACCATCATGGGCCTATTGCAATGAACGAAGGCCATCAATCCCCGCGGTTTAAAATCCTAGTGGGTAGCAAGGATATTTCTAAGCTGGTCAACGATAGGCTGGTATCGGTTGGCCTGACCGACAATCGCGGCTTTGAAGCGGATCAGCTCGATATTACGCTGGACGATAGCGACGGCCTGCTGGATATTCCGCCACGCGGTGCCATCGTCAGTGTGTCGCTGGGCTGGTCTGATAGTGGCTTAGTCGATAAGGGCCAATATACCGTCGATGAAGTCGAGCATAGCGGCGCACCGGATCAGCTCACCATCCGCGCTCGCAGTGCTGATTTACGCGCTGGCTTATCCGTTAAAAAAGAGCGCTCCTGGCACCAAACCACCGTGGGCGCGATTGTTGAAACCATCGCCAAGCAAAACAAAATCCTGCACCGGATCGGGCCAGACTTAGCCGGGCAAGCCATCCGCCACATCGATCAAACCAGCGAAAGCGACGCCAGCTTTTTAAGCCGCTTGGCTAAAATGTTTGACGCCATTGCCACAGTCAAAGATAACAGCCTGCTGTTTATGAAAGCAGGCCAAGCCACCACGGCCAGCGGCAAGCCCTTGGGTAAAGTGCTGATTACGCGCCAATCAGGGGATAGTCACCGGTTCGGCATTGCGGATCGAGGCGCATATAGCGGCGTAAAAGCCGCATGGCAAAACACCAAAACGGCCAAGAAAGAAACCACCACCGTAAAACGCAAACCCAGAAAGAAGAAAGCAGCAGGCCCAGGACAAGGCGAAGTGATCCAGGGCGCAGACGATAATGTCAAAACCCTAAGACACGTTTACGCCAGCAAAACCAACGCCGAACGGGCCGCAAAAGCCGAATGGGAAAAACTGCAGCGCGGCGTGGCTCAGTTCTCAATCACCCTCGCCTATGGCCGCCCCGAACTCTTCCCCGAACTCCCCGCCAGCGTTTCAGGCTTTAAGCCCATTATCGATAAGCAAGACTGGATCATCAGCCGCGCCGTGCACAGCCTAACCGATAGCGGCTATACCACGGCTTTAGAGCTGGAAGTGAAGGCTAGTGAGGTGGACGGGTAAAAACCAAGCTGGAACATAAGCCGAACATGTGCTATATGTGTATAGCAAACTCTAAAGGACGAAAGCGATGTTAGCAATCAGACTACCTGCCGAGATAGAAAGCCGCTTAGATTTTTTAGCGAAGAGTACCGGCAGGACTAAAACATTTTACGCCAAAGAGGCCATTCTTCAGCATCTGGATGATTTAGAAGACCTCTATCTGGCCGAACAGCGCTTAATGGCTATCCGCTCTGGGCAAAGCAAAACATATAGCTTAGAAGAAGTGGAGCGCAACCTTGGCTTGGCTGATTAAACTGGATGAAGAAGCTCAGAAAGATCTAGCCAAACTAGATAAACAAGTAGCACGACGAATTACGGCTTTTTTACGGGAGCGGGTAGCAACGCTAGAAGATCCACGCAGCATAGGCGAAGCCTTAAAAGGCTCTAAGCTCGGTGAATTCTGGAAGTACCGCGTAGGGGATTACCGACTTATCAGCAGCATAGAAGATGGAGCCTTGCGCATCTTGGTTGTGAAAATAGGTAATCGACGTGAAGTGTACAAATAGCTTTAAATCAAACAAAGCCCCTTTTCATAAAGGGGCTTTTTATTTATGTTGCCGCTGTAGCACTAGCCACATGCTTAAGAACGAATGATTTAGATGATGCTGGAAGTAGCGCTTCTTCATGCCTCATTATTTCTTCATATGCACGCGGTAAAAAGTATTCTTTTCCAACAACAAACCCAAGAGCTAACGAAAGTACAATAATCATCACGCTCATTACCATTAAAATTCGCAAGATACGTAGTTGAAATATTTCATTATGAAAGTGAGCATCTTTTATTTTCACATCATGATTGGCTACAATACCTATTTTTATAAACGGTTTATTTTTCATAATTCAATGAGCCATAAAATAAAATAGCCCGCATAATGCGGGCTGGCTTAATTAAATATAACAAAAATCATACTAAATAATTCACTTAATTATATTTTATCTTTATTTATGCTTATTTATTAATTACTTCGATACTCTTTCAGCGCTGAATCGCCTAAATCACAGTATTCAACCGCAGAAGGAGAACAGGTAACACACTGCCGTGCTCGTATTGTTGCCTCACCAAGCAATAAGCTTTTATTCGTCATCTTGCCTTTAAAAAAAGCATCTTCCTGTGCACTATTTTTATCTGCCCTAGGAATAAGCCGTCTCATTTGATCTCCACATGCATAAAGATCATTGCGCCTCATTGCTCGCCCCTCCTTCAAGATTGCACGCGTTTCTTTTTCTATTTGTTTCTCACTTACTGGGGCAGCCATTGCGGAAGATGAGAACAAGATAGAAAGCGTAATTAGTGGAATTGCATAAAATCCTTTAGATACTAATTTCATTTATAACCCTTTTAGTTGATTTAACTACAGACCTTCTTTGATTTACTCATGCTGCCATCTTTGCAAATAAACTTACCATTAGAACAATGGTCTATTCCTCCTTTTTTACCTGAGCAGGGTGTATTAGCGGCATGGCTAAACAAAGAAAGTAAAACTAAAGGCAAAGCAATGGCAGCAAATGACATTTTCATAAGAATATAACCATGTACTAATGTAAAAAATGGGGGACGCCCACTTAGGGCGAGGAGTGCTATTTGGTTTGATACATTTGCTATTGATGCCACATAGCCGCTAGCCAGTTAGTTCCTGAGTTTTAAAACTGAAACTTCTTCATTTTCAGATTGCCCTCAATGACCTGCCCTACGCCTCCAGCGTACTTTTGATTAATAACTGTCTGTGTTTCAACGCCAGCCTTCAACATTGACAAAAGCGCGGCTTGAACAGAAGGCGTAGCAGCACGTAAAGCGCTGATCATTTGCTGTTCTTGTGGGGATAATAATGCGGCTGTTCGTTCACCTGTGACGATATACAAGATATCTGCACCTAAATCAGCAAGTGGGATTAGTACCGAAACAGGGGCAACGACTTGGGACTTTTCATAGCCACCATATGCCCGAACTGAGATATTCAAAGAGTTTGCGAGGTCTACTTGAGACAAGCCAAGTCTTTTCCTTTCTTCTCGCAAGCGCTTAGAAATAAGAAGATATCGTTCTTCAACGTTTGACAACATAACGAAATCTGCCGATAATTGGTTCATAAGCTTTGTAACAGCACATAAAGACACTCTAAGACCTCTTAATGGTAGCAGAAAAATGAATGAATCCGGTCATGTCACCCCACGGCAGCCACGCGGCGTCTTGGATCAACAAGCCGTTAAAGCAAGATTTAGCTCTGCTGAACTCCTAATCATCAATCCAATGGCAAAAGCAGAGTGTCGATCTGTGGCTGCAATGGTCAGAATATTGGTACAGAAAGGGATCAACTCTCTTGGGATCGAAATTATCGACCTAGCACCTGAAAGTATTGAGGCTGAATGTGCAATAGAAGTAAAACAAGCAAAAATTCCTCAGGGTGACGCTAAGTAACGCTGGGAAATATAAGCCACTTACCCGACGAATGGTAGTCGTTTGTGGCTCTGCCTTTGGGTTTTGTAATTTTTGTTAGCTTTGGAGTAATCATCATGGCCGTAGAAATTTTTTGCCCATACTGTAATTCTAAAACCAATACACGAGACAGCCACCGCACATCCCCAACCTCAGTAGCGGCGGCCGTAAGATGCCGAGAGTGCTCAGCTAGGTTTGAGGTCACTATTCAGTTTAGCCGCTCACATATTCCAAATTTTGTAGAAGATCTAGAAGTCTTTAAATGGACAGAGTTTAGGCCCGCCAACGATCCAAAGTTTCATAAAGACCAGCTACCCCTCGCGCTCTAAACCTCAGTAGTAAAACCCCACATTCAATAAGTCTCCTGATGCCTGTTAAACAGCCATCAGGGCTTTGTTACGTCTGGATAAAACGATGGCCGCCACCGCAGAGCAATTAGCCCAACCCTTTACGCCAAGAGTCATTAATACATTGGAGCCTAAGCGCTGCAATGCAAAGAAGATCAATCTTGATGTGCGTAGCCTTGAGCTGGCAAAAATGCAAACGCTTCTAAACTGCCAGCCGGTGGCCGCGTGGGTAGCTATCCCGCCAGAAAATATTCCTACCGCAGAGAAGCAAGCCGACTTACCGCTTAGCTCAGACAACCGCGTTTTACTCGCTCAAATACAGAATTTAGTCATCGAGTTTAATGCGCAGCTACGCCCACTGATTCAGGGCGCTACATTCAGAAATATTGATAGCTTAAATATGCTGCCACTTACCCATTTACTGAATGCTTGTGGTGGTGGACTGGCTGAAATTAATCAGCGTTTCGAGATAGACACCGCTGCACGCATGAAGGCGTTACGCGCCTCCCCACTCACTCGCGGCGAAGACCGCCGAGCACCACTGGCAATGGACGCGTAATGAGCGCCGCCGCACAAAGCCGCTGGCATCAGCAGATTTACGCGCAGCAAGCGCGTCAAGAAGCCGCCAATGTTGAAAAGCTGATTATTGGCATGCCCGATCAGCTCAAGCACAGCTTGCGTAGCAAGTGGCGCAAATTAAGCAAAGCTGCGGGTCTCGCTGCTGTGCCTAACGCCAACGACTTTGTCCGCAAGTTTGCTAATAAATTACGGGCCACCCTGCTGCCGATTGAGTGCGACGACATCGAGCTGGGCGATATTGCCCGCAAGGCGGCAGAACAATGCGGCGACGTGGTGAGTAAAGCGAAAGCAGGCCGTAAAGACGATAGCTTGCTACGCCCCTACTTTATGCTTGAGGCGGTAAACATCGCTGCCGATCATGGGCTAGAGCTAGATTTAAGCGGCATGGAGCCAGAGCAGTTTGAGGCCATGACAAAACGCTTATGCGATCCAACGTGGTGGCGTGGCCGGTTAAAACGTGCGGTGACATTTGCCGTTGAACATGCCCATATCAGGCTAGGCGATGTGGGTAAGCATCAAGATGCTTATGTCACAGCGGCCACCGCGTTACGCATCCGCATTCGTAATGAAAACAATAAAAAAGCACTGCAAAAGGCCGAAGCCACCAACGAACAAGGCTTTACCGCCACGCTTGAAGAGCTAAGCCGCCGTGGTGTTTCTAATCCTGCTATTCGCCGCACTGAGTTGATGGTGCGTGTACGCGGGATGGAAGAACTAGCAACCGAGCTGGGTATGCCTGGCTTCTTTGTCACATTAACCGCGCCCTCTAAATACCACGCTTGCAGCAAGAAATATAAAGCTTTTGGCGAGCCATCCCCACGCGATACCCATCAGTATTTGTGCAAATTGTGGGCCAATTTACGCGCCCTATGGAAGCACCGCGATTTATCCCCGTTTGGTATTCGTGTTGTCGAGCCACACGCCGACGGCACGCCGCATTGGCATTTGCTGCTGTGGTGTGAAGCAGACCGCGCCGATTTAATGCTGGCGCTGTTTGAAGCCAAAGCGCTAGAAGAAGATGGCGACGAGGCAGGTGCTGATGAGCATCGCTTTACCATTGAAAACATCGACCCTAGCAAGGGTTCGGCTGTGGGTTATATCGCCAAGTATCTGTGCAAGAACATCGATGGCGCACATATGGATTTAGATTTTGAATCGGGTTACTCAGCCCCAATGGGTGCAGAGCTGGTACGTGCCTGGGCAAGTGTAAACCGTATTCGCCAATTTCAGACTATTGGCCAGCCACCGGTCACGATGTGGCGCGAGCTGCGCAAAGCCGATTTATTCGAGCAAGAAAACCTCATTATCTTAAGCGATTTACACCGCGCTGCTGACGTGGGCGACTGGGCCAAGTTCGCCAAAGCATTTAAGCGTGTGCAGCACGGTTACAAAATTGGTTATGAAAATGCCTTGGTGCCAGATGAAAGTACCGGCGAACTCATCGACCCAGTCAATAAATACGGCGAAGTGCGCTCGATTGTCTCTGCCGTGGTCGTGCGTGCGCCGAATGGCGTGATTGTTGAACGCATCAAAACCAAGTTGCACGAATGGGACGTGAGCTGGGGCCGAGACGACACACTCAGCAAAGTCATAGAAAAGTCAGCCCTTGGTTTTGATTTGGCCGTTGATTCTCAGCGCAGCGGCGAAGCCGCGAGCACTTGGACTTGTGTAAATAACTGTTCGACCCCTGAACATAAAGCCGAATTTCAGAGGCTTACTGAGGTTTTCCGCGCCGAAGATGCGGACTTTAAAACAGAGTTTCCCGCTTTGATTGCAGCCGGTAGCTGGGGAATCAATGCCGAAGGCAAAACAGCATGGCTTCCTCCCATATTTGATGAAGATTGGGGCGCTGATTGTGGCGCCACAACCGATCGAACAAACCTTTTTTAATACGTTAATGGAATAAAAAATGGAAGTTGAAACAATGGAAAGCATGGCTAAGCGATTGGCCGGTTGTGGCGCATCAGAACAAGTAAAAGCAGTAATAAAAGCGATCGCCATTATTAAAGATGCCTCTGGCTATCTTGATTCAGGTAATCGCATTACAGCACTGATCCACCTATCTGAAGCCTTGTCAGGAAAAGATCACGCGGTTGATACGCTACTCGATGCCGCATTTATGTTCCAAGAAGAATAGGAAAACTAATGAATAACGTAGATATAGCAATGCAAGCAGTTGAAACCGTTTTTAGTGACACCAGCGTTAGTCCCGAAAAAACAAAAGAAAATCTGGAAGACCTACAAAGCCACATTGAGGGTTTTCTTGATGCACTAGCCGCTGATGGTGTTGAGTAATTAACTAAGGAGTAAACCGGTGAGTGATTCCATCGACCGTGCATGTGAGCTTGCAGAAATGCAACGCATTAACGCCATTAGCCATCATTTTGAGACGGCCAAGCTTAGCAAGGACAAAACCCCAACGCCTAACGGAGAGTGCCGCTGGTGTGAGGCAATAGCCGTAAACGACACAGTATTTTGCTGCGAAGAGTGCGCCCAAGACTGGCAAGAACAAAACACTCGGAAAATAAAAATCCAGCGCATCCAAGGCTACTAATGAAGGGAATATATGCAGCACTCAACACGCTATGTAGTCATTGATAAATATTGCGAGATCACCGGTGATACACCGCAGGCTGTTTGGTCTCGAATAAAAAACGGCTACTGGCTCAAAGGCAGAGAAGTTTTAACACTCAGCGGTATGAAAACACTTATTGATTTAGAGGAATACGAAAGATGGGTAGAGATGGCGAAGGAGTTAAAGCAGCCAGTGCAACATCAATTCAAATCAGCTTCAGCTATCAAGGTATGCAATGCCGTGAACGTGTCCAGCTCAAGCCCACGACCGCTAACTTAGCCGCAGCCCAACGGCACAGAGACGCCATTTTACAAGCGATAGACAATGGCACCTTTGATTACCTAGTCACCTTTCCACAATCAAAGCTTGCTGAACGGTTTTCCAAAACACCAGGCAAAACAGAGATTCTAGAGTCCTACCTAACACGCTGGCTCGAACGACAAAAAACAAGCTTAAAAACCAGCACATTTGTGGATTATCAGCGAATCATTAACAACACCATCATTCCTCAATTTGGCCAACTGAAGCTAGCAGACTTAAAGCGCAATCATCTGCGTGAATGGTGCGACTCAATGACCAAGGTAGGAAATAAACGAATTGCAAATATTCTCAGCCCGCTACGTGTAGCGCTGCAAGATGCAACCCATGATGAAATGATTGAAAACAACCCGCTTTACGGCTGGAACTATCGCCGTAAAGATGCCCCAAAACCTGTAGATGATGTTGACCCATTCACCACCTCAGAACAAGCCAGCATCTTAGGTGTACTAAAGGGGACGTCCTACAATCAAGTACAATTCTCTTTCTGGACAGGCATCCGACCATCAGAACTGGTGGCGCTGGAATGGGGTGATATTGATTGGAAACGCGGAACTGTACGCATCAATAAGGCAATTACTCAGCATAGCGATGAAGCCGAGACCACCAAAACAAAATCAGGAATACGCAGCATCAAATTACTAGCCCCTGCCCTAGCTGCTATTAATGAGCAAAAAGCCCATTCATTAACTCATGAATCCGGCAGAATTTGGCTAAACCCTCGTTCAGGTGAACCATGGCAAGGAGATCAAGCTATTAGAAAAACGCTTTGGATTCCTACTATAAAGCGGGCAAAAGTCCGATACCGCCGCCCCTATCAAACCCGCCACACCTACGCCTCGATGATGCTGTCAGCAGGAGAGCATCCGATGTGGGTAGCCCAACAAATGGGCCATAGTGACTGGACAATGATTGCTCGAATTTATGGAAAATGGATGCCAGAAGCTAATAGAGAGGCAGGTAATAAAGCGGTATCTTTATTCGGGAAATAAGACTTGCATAAAAAAGGGCCGCACGACAGCGAGCCCTTTTTGTTTATCATTCAAACAAATTACTTTTGGAGAAACGTACATACCATAACAGATTGCCCTGTTTGGCCTGCAGCCGCTCTACACTCAGCAGCTTTATTCCAAGATGGCTGGATAAAACTACCTATAATAAAACCAACAATAGCAGCAGTCACAAGAAAAAAACCTACACGATCTTTCGGCTTGTCCCCGCGTTTAGTCCACGCTCCAAGACGGCGGAGCTGATAACCACAAAAATAAACTGACGGAAGAGCCACTGCACACACAAAAGAAACCATACCTATTTCAAAATATGCCATTTCATCACATCCATATATATATTTAAATAGTGGTGAACTAATCACAATTTTATAAAAAACAACAACCACTAAGCTGTGGATTAGCAAAAATATATATACGCTTTGTAAGTAAAAACGACAAATATAAAACATATTTTTTTGCCTAGTGTTAGATTATCCCCCATATGTAAGTTTAAAAAACACTTTGCACTCCAAATTTTTTTATTTAAAACAAAAAAACATCGTTATTAAAATAATTAGAATACTAAAAAGCTTACGAATAAGAAAACAGTATAAATAAGCAATAACAACTTAATAACAGCTATATTTTATATGCCCAATAAAATCAATAACTTATCATGCCATGATTCGGGTTCGACTCCCGCCGGCTCCACCAGTATAAAGCAATGAAATCAGCCACTTAGAGAAATCTAAGTGGCTTTTTTTATGCCTAAAAAGGCTCTTTTAGGCCCAACAATAGCAACATTAATAGCAACATTCCTTACAAAAAACACAGTTCAACAAAAAAACATTGCATCAGCAATGCAAGTCCTGTGTGTATTAATTACATCAGCTTACCTAGCCAATACACCCTACCTCTTATTGTGAGCCTAGTAAGCAAAGATTAAGATTAGTGTACTAATCTTGGTCTCTTATAGGTAGCAAGCATGAAAAGAGTAATACGCTTAGGCGACCAAACCAGCCACGGCGGAGTTGTAATAAGTGCTGCATCAACGAGCAATATGTTTGGCAAGCCTGTTGCTCTCCTTGGGGATAAAGTCAGTTGTCCAATCCCTGGCCACGGCGTTTGTCCAATTATTGAAGGTGACCCCTCGTGGAATGTTGGCGGTAAGTCCGTTGCATTAGAAGGTCATAAGACTTCATGTGGAGCGGTTCTAATCTCATCCATGCCAGAGGTCGGGCGCTCGTATGAAGGAAGCGGTGCAGCCTCATCTGGTGCATCTAACAGCGCAAAAAAAACTATGACAGCTGCGGCGGCTATAGTGGCGGCAGCAGATTACGACCAACACTTTGCTCTCACCGATGATTTAACCGGAAAACCATTAGCAAATCGAATGTATCGGATTAATTGGAGCGGTGGAATTGTTGAAGGTCGCACAGACGCTCAGGGCCACACACAAAAGATCAATGGTACCAAGCCGGAAGAAATCACCATTGAAGTATTCGCGGAGAATCCATAATGGGTCCATTAGTTCCTATAGTCGTTATTGCCGCATCCTTGACCTTAAAATCTGATACTAAACCTGTGCCTGTAAAAGTGAATAAACCACGCGGAACTCTCTATTGGGGCGGCGCGGGTCTTGATGGCCCTTATGTTAAGCCACAATTAGATATGTTTATGAAAGCAGGAATACAGCATTGTTATGTAGGGAAAACCAACTCTGCAACACAATCAATAGGTGATTACGGAATGTTTATAGATGCCCTACAAGCAGGCATCAACATTAGATATATTGATAACAGTGGGGAATGGCGATTAGCTGGAATGGACAAACCATCAGAGCAATTTAACTTGATTGGTTATTCTTATGGCTCATTATTAGCAGCACAAACAGCCAACTACTATGCAAAGAATGGCAATATTGTTAATCACCTAGTTTTACTAGGAAGCCCAATTGATGCAGACTTTCTAAAAGAGCTTAAGGCAAATAAGAATATTAAAAAGATTATCGTGATTGATTTAATTCAATATGGCGACCCAATTTATGCTGGAATTACTCAGACAGAACTTATTATGGGTGCTAAAACATTAGGTGATCAAATGAAAAACAATAAAGCAGAGGGGCATTTTTATTACGCTCATGTCGTCGCAGATAGTCCAAAACGGTGGGAGGCATTAGCCAACCGCTTATATGCAGAAGGTTTGAGATAAAGTATGAATAATCCCAGAAATGCACCTCTTCGTGCAGGCTCTATCTTATCGTGGCTTAGCGCCCTATCAAGCATCCTTCTAATGCTGTTAGTTTGCTGGTACGTCTACTACTTAACTGGCGCGAAAATAGACAAGGGGTCATTCTATACAGGGCCAGTAGGCGCAATGGGGGCACTCTTTTTTGTGTGTGGCTTTTCTCTGAGTGCACTATCTACAGCACTGGCTATAGGAGTGAGAATACGCGCCCCCAAAGGCTCAACGGAACGCATGAGGACATGGAAGATATGGCTTAGCGCTCATGCCCTATTCATTGTCGGAACAATCGGTACAGCATTACTCATCCATGCGCGTCTAAATTAATTATAGTATATGTGTGGGGGCAGGTCTTTTACCGATCTATCCCACAAAAACACCACCACAACAAACAATAAAACAAACATATACATAATTTTTTTAAAAAACTACGAAATACCAGTGTGCATATCCAGTCTTGCACCCCATGCGTAAAGGGTTTAAACCTAGCCAATACAATCAAGCACTTAGAATCAAGTCACATTTAAGGCCGTCACCACAAATCGCAACAAATGATTACCCTGCCCCGCACCGCACCCCCGCAGAAAGAATATTAAGTAAGGTAGCTTAACAGCCTCCCCTCGTTGTTCCCGCCCCCTCTACAGCAGATCGCAAACCTAATCCAACACCACGAACAAAGCACAATCTTCAAGTAAATTTAATGTAATATAGTGATGCAAATACGTCAGGCTGTGCGGTAATCCCCCCACAAAACCAGCTCATTCTTAAGTAGAAATAACTGGGGTAAGAGCAAATAACGGGATTTAAATTTGCTCTGGACTCAGTTACTCCCTAAGTGAGCAGGCGGGGTGGGGTCATGAGGGTGCGCGCTGGGGGCTGAGTGTAGGCTTTACCCAAGCCGCCGGTGTTGTTGGGAATGATGCCCATCAGTTGTGCGGGTACGCGATGAGCGCTGAGTTGGTCGTCACGGGTTACGTTTTTGATATTCCAGAAGTCATCCTTCGCCGCCACTTCCCAGATCGGCAAGATCTGCATGCCGTCTTTCTTGCCGTCAGGCGCATACACCATCAGATTTTTGAAATTGCCAGAGCCTTCTCTGCCTTATAAATCGGTGAGCGCAAATCATTGAGTATCGCTTTTGTCTCATTCTTGCTGAAATCACCCACTGCTTATTTTAAGAAAACAGCGAATCAATACCTTAATTAAGAGTTGAAAAGGCTCCCTACACTCCCTACTAAAAGCTGTATTAATGCTTCCCCCTACAGCACTTACCTTACAAATACTTATTTTGTTCATAATTACACCATACAAACACTGAAAACCTATCGCGGGAAATACGAAGCTTCATGTAATATATATTTCGTCTTGTAAGTCATTGGTTTTTATGACATTTGATCTATTCGCCTGATTCTCTCTGCAGCTTTTAATCAGCATCAGCGCCTTACATCTCTTCAGCTAGGCTGACGGCACAGCATGAGGCAAACAGCAGTTACCGCAACGCGTAACAGCTAGTAAAGGCATCAATAAGGCCTAGCCCACGCATCGGCTGGCGCAAGCTGGGGCTAGTCATTTATTCCGCGTATTGGGCAAGCGGTGCTGATCGACTTTATCTAAGGCGATATCGACCGCCCCATTCTTACTGCTGAGCCATATAACAGCAGCCATCCAGTAGCAACCTTTGGTGCCGCAGGGGATGAGCGAACGCTCTCTTCTCACCATGTACCCCCTGCTGCCTCGAATCTAGTAAACAAATGGAGGTTTACAGCCAAAGCACTTGATTTTCTTTCAATCACAAGGAGTACGATATGATGAGATTTTATAAAGGATTTGCCATTGCTGCAGGGCTCATTCCATTATTGTCCGGCTGCGTAACCGAGGAGGCCCGCCCTTCTGATGCGGTGACTACGGTGGCTGAAGCTAGTTTCAAACAGGCCGCAAGCTCCATCATCAAAACCGATTTCGAAATATTCAAGCAATGCACCGATAGCTGCATGCTCTCCCCTCCGGAACCCGGCAAGTTCATCAGCACCTCGCTACCGGTGCAAATTACCCCATCACCGGAAGAGGGGGTTTTATATTATTCGATGTTTGTGCAAGACCGTTTCGCCTCCGCCGCCAATAATAGCGCCACCATCAAAATTGACAACTTCGCCAAGATTCGGATCAACAATGGTTACGATACTGGCTCCGCGCCGGGCAGTTTAATCATCGAATTGGCCACGCCCGATGGCCAGGTCAAAAAATTTACTCATAAACGCCGCACCGAATGGTTCACCCTGAATTGGGCCGTGCCGATTGGCAAAGACGCGCCCACCAGCATCAAGCTATTTATCATGGACATCGACAGCAATAAAAAGATTGTCGATCACTCACCGCTATACAGCGTGGACTTGAACGATGCCGACTTGGCGCGCTGGCCAGCCAAGGCTACGCTGGCGTTCAGCTCTGCCAATGCCAGGAACGACATCATCCTGTCTTGGCCAGGCGTGGGCTATACCGCCGCGCCGATGCAGCACAACCGGCAAAAGCGCTGGAGCGAATGGCATAGCGGCATCGTGCTGTGCTGGCTGGACCCGCTGGATGCCATCTACAACTACGTCACCCAAAACCGCTGCCAACTGAAGAACACTTGGGAGGGCTCGCTGTACAAAGTGGTAGCCGGCAAGCCTCAGATCAATGAATTCAAACCGATAGCCAAAGCTCCGATCCAGCACCGGGTGCACTTCAGCAAGGAAAACGCGCTCGGCGCGCTATCCGCGCACCGTGTTTGCGGCATCCCGCTGGAATCACTAGCCCGCACTCGTCAACCTAGGAACTGGGAAGAGCTATCTGCCTGCGGCTTCCGGGTGGAAAACATCGTCGCTCTGTATATCGCCACTCGGCTGTCTTTCGACCGCTTCCGCTTGGTAGTCGAGGATTTGATCCACTCCCGTCCAGTCAGCGGTGCTGAAAACCCAGAGGCACTGGAGCAATTGGGAAGCGCAGTGCGCGAAACGCCAGAACTGGCCCGCGAAGGGCTAGCCGAGGCAGAAGCCCGCTTGAACGCCTACCGCGCCAACCATCCGGGCAGCAGCGCCGATGACGCGCAAAGAGCGGACGTGTTGTCCTTAACTTGCCCAGCCGACAGCGCGCCTTGCAACGTGCCCGATGCCACCGGCGCGCACGTCAACCGCGAGTACCACCCCGGCGCAGACTATTTTGCACCGGGCGAGCCAGTGGAATTCCTCACCAACGGCACTACCCACAACTGGAACCAAGAGCGCCTGCTGGCTACCCATCAGCGATTATTAGATCTGGGCTATGTCTTCGCGGGCTATCACGGTGGTTCGATCGCTGCCGCCAGAAGTATCGTAACCGGCGGCATCACTCGCCGGTCTCAGGAGCTACAGCCAATCTGGCGCGGCCTCTACATCGCCGGTAACCCAGAAGTCGCCTACGGCTACGCCCTAGATAACGATAGCGGCGCAACGGGCACCATGATGCGCGTCTATGTACCCAGAACCGCCCTCTCCCAGTTGTTCCGCACCAACCAAGCACTGAGCGACGAGGCCGCAGCGCTCAGGGAAATTGGTCGCTTACTCGGCCGAAACATTACGCTTGCAGATACCTTGGGATATGAATCGATCACTGGGCCGCAAGACCCAGGCGATCCGGATGAAACCATCTTGGGTTGGGATCTGGCGGAACATGCAGTAGTGATTCCGTCCATGATCCGGGGCAATAACGGCTCACAACTCAATCTACCGGACTATGAGAAAAATATCAGCACGCTGCCCAACTACGTCACCAATGACAAGACTGAGCTAAAATAGCGAGGATGGCTCGCTCACGCTGCAAAAGAAATAATAACCAGTAAGCACTAAACCACGGCGCACGGCTTTTCATGGTGAAAGGCTGTGCGCTCTGTGGCTTAACAGGGTATGTCTATTACATGCCGCTCGCCAAAAACCGGCGCTGCACCGCAACAAAATCATCTAAATGTGAAGCAAATGGCACGTGCGCTGCCCCCGCGTGCACCACCAGCTCGGCATGCGGCAGGGTTTGCGCCAGCCACTCAGCCGCGCCCAGCGGGGTAAGCGTATCACGGTTGCCAAATTGCAGTAATACAGGGCAGCTGAGCGTGGCCATTTGACCGCGCAGATCGGTATCGCGCAAAATCGCCAGCCCCTGCTGCAAGGCGGCAAGGCTAGGCTCGCCGTGTAAGAATAATTCCTGACTCAATGTTTTAGCCAGTGCCCTTGCCGCCTCTCCCCCTTGCACTTGTAAACTAATAAAGCGCTTTAAAGTGCCTTGCCAATCTGCGGCTAGGCTGGCGGCAAATTGGCTCATGGTGGATGCGGCCATCGCTGGCTGCCAATCATCCCGCTGCATAAAACATGGCGTTGAGGCAATCAAGCTAAGCGAGCGAATTTTATCTGGCTGCGCCAAAGCCCAGCGGCTAGCTACCGCGCCGCCTAAAGACCAACCCACCACTTGCACCGGCCGAGGGAAAGCGGCATCTAGCGCCGCCACCATCTGCTCCAGCGATAAAAGCTGATCGCTATGGCTTTTGCCGTGGCCGGGTAAATCGACCAAATGTAGGCAAAAATCATCGCTCAGTGCCGCCGCCACGCTACGCCAAACCGTGCTATTCATTGCCCAACCATGCAGCAAAACCACATCCGGCCCACGGCCGATTGATTCAATATGTAAAGAATTCATTGATTTCCAGGTGTTTTTAAAAAATTCTGTAGGGTGGGCATCTGTGCCCACGCGTATCGGCAACATGCCCGCGCAGACTGCCCATGCGCTGCTTTGCGTGGGCACACCTACAGTCCCTTCACCCTGCCAGCAATTCTTGCAAATGCCTAATCAACACTGCGATATCCTCAGCCGAATGCGCGGCCGAAAGGGTGATGCGTAAACGGGGGGTGGGCACGGTAGGCGGACGGATTGCGCCAACCCAAATGCCACGCTCAAACAGCGCTTTGGCGATGCGCAGCGCGGTTTGGTTATCTGGCAGCAGCACAATCTGGATGGCGGTAGAGGAATCAAGCAGATTGCCGTGCGTTTTTAAACCGGCTCTGAAAGTAGCGATATGCGCGGCCAAGCGCTCACGCCGCCAGCTTTCCAACTCGATTAATTCCAAGCTTTTAAGCATGGCGCAAGATAAAAGCGGCGGCATGGCGGTGGTATAAACATAACTATGTGCAGTGTTTAGCAGCCAATCGCACAAGACTTGCTCACCTGCAACAAAGGCCCCCGCTACACCCGCCGCCTTGCCTAAAGTGGCCATATAAATAATGCGCGGAGATGCCACGCCAAACTCGGCCAAACTGCCTCGCCCCTGCCCCAGCACGCCAAAGCCGTGTGCGTCGTCCAAAAATAGCCAAGCATCGTATTGCTCGGCCAATGCCAGCAAGGCCTTAATCGGCGCAATATCGCCATCCATACTAAACACGGCATCGGCCACAATTAGCTTACGCTTGGCGCTGCTGGCGGCCAGCAGGCTCTCTAGAGCGGCTAAATCTTGATGCGGGTAGCGTTTAAAATCTGCCTTAGAAAGCGCCACGGCATCGTTTAAAGAGGCGTGGTTCAGTTTATCGGCAAATACCGTATCACCGCGCCCAACCATTGCGGTAATCACCGCTAAATTAGCCATATAGCCAGTAGAAAATCCTAGCGCCGCAGGCATGCCAACAAAGGCTGCCAGCCTGTCTTCAAGCGCTTGGTGCGGGCCAAAATGCCCGGCCAATAAATGCGCAGCACCACTGCCCACCCCCCATTCTGCCGCCCCCTGTTGAGCGGCGTTTACCAGCTCGGGGTGATTGGCAAGGCCTAGATAATCGTTGCTGCAAAAATTAATCAGCTCGCGCCCCGCAATCACCACATGTGCGCCCTGTGGGCTATCAATCTGACGACGGGAGCGCAGCAAGCCTGCTTGCTCACGCTCGGCAAGCTTGGTGGCAAACTGGGAAAATGGCATGGGAGGTCCAGCAGGGGAAAACCTCAATTCTAACATTAGCGCCAGCAGCAAAGACCGGCTCAGGCTAAGCCGCAGGGATAAATGTCGTTAAAGAGGTGGCCTACTCGATGCTTAAAGTTTTTACTTGCCACGCAGATCGCTCGTAATAAGGTTTAGTTTGCAGCTCTGGCTTGCTGTCGTAAGGGTAAACAATAAACAGTGGTCCTTTGGTTCGTGCGGGAATAGCCTGGCCATTCATTTTATGCGCCAGCAGCATATTAAATTGATTCACATCGTCAAAAGGAATCTCGGTTTTATAATCATTCAGCGCAACGGCTTTAATTTGCTGGCCGCTGGCTTTGGCTGCCCGTAATACATCGCGCAATAAGGGGCCGGTAAATTTAATGGGTAGCGCATCCCAAGGGGTTTTAGTACTGAAACTTTGCTGCGGCAGTTTTTCCAGCATCGCCAGATCAAACACCGCCGCCGTGGCCGTGTTTTTTTCGCCGACTTTGCCATTAATAGTCAAAATAATCTTGCCACTGGCTGGCTCCAGCGCTGCAGCAGGTAGAAATAAAAGCATCATCATTAGTAAGCGAAATACATTCATGGATGGGCCTTTTTTTAGCCAGTTTTAAACCTAAAATCGCCCTATACCAGTGCTGCAGCGGCTAAATCACTGCAGGCAGGGGCGGGTAATAGTTTTTCGATTGCAGCAACATCCACCTCATCGATCTGATCTTGCTGCATAAATTTTTCTGCAAACACCAGCCACAGCTTACTGTGCAAGAAATATCGAAACAGCTCTGCATCTATATGCTGATCTTTGGCCATAAACGCCATAATCCGCAGCGATTCGGTCAGTGTTTTGGGCGATTTATATGGGCGATCAGCAGCGGTTAGTGCTTCAAATACATCGGCCAACGCCATAACTCGATCAGCGGTACTCAACTTATCGGCAGATAAACGCCGTGGGTAACCTTTGCCGTCCAGTTTTTCATGATGTGTTGCTGCGATATCCGGCACTTTAGCAAGCTGAGCAGGCCATGGCAGGCCGCGCAACATGATCAGTGTTTGCACAATATGGTCGTTAATTTTAAAGCGGTCTTCTTCCGTTAATGTGCCACGCCGAATAGATAGGTTGTAGAGCTCGCCCATATTTTGCGCATGCTTTGGCAAATCCATATCAAAGCCATGATGATTATTTGGATCATTTTTTTCTACCGCAGGCTTACGCTCCCCCCAAGGCACAATATGATCGCCACGGTCTGCCAGCAGCTGCTCCGCCACAGGCAGCCTTTCAGGAACATATTCACCTAGCCTGCGGTTTTCGTCAGCAGATAAGCCAAGTTGTTTATCAAAATTGCGCAGCCATGTTTGCCCGCCAATTTGCTTTAGGCGCTCTATATCTGCATCGGCCATAAATTCGCCGCCTACATTACAGCGGGCAACAAAAATAAAATCATCTTGTAAGGCTTGCTGGCGCTGTTTTAGCGCCGCCATTGATGTGCTTTCATCTGCACCAAAAGCCACCGCCCGCCAGTGATCCAACTCGGCATCACGCCACATCACTTCAAAGCGCATCCGTACTTCATGGATGCGGTTGTAAATGGTTTCAAGCTTGGTGGCTTTATCAATAATATGCTCAGGGCTGATCACCTTGCCGCAATCATGTAGCCACGCACCTAGGTGAAACTCATAGCGCTGATCTTCGCTCATTTTAAAGCTAGTATAAGGCCCGCTTTCTTCTTGGCCCATTTGATCGACCAGCATGCCGGCCAGCTCTGGAACACGCTCGCAATGGCCACCGGTATAGGGGCTTTTGGCATCAATGGCATCCGCCATCAGCCGGATAACGGCATCCAGTAGTTTTTTCTGCGCATCAATCAGCTGACGCGTTTCTATTGATACGGCCAACATGCCCGACAGCTTATGTACAAACTCCATAAACGAGCTATCGGAATGCCTGATATCGTCCTGATACTGCAAAATAAGCAAGCCTTCTGGCTGCCCGCTGCGGCCACGCAGCTCAATCTGCATCTCAAGCATTCCTTCTGCCACTTTATGAATCACCGGCGGGCCCTGCTGCCGGTCGATATACACAAAGCCCGTATCCGTATGGCCCAATAATGGGCCCACGGCCACAGCACGCTCCATTTTGGCATGACTGTGATTCAGTAAATAAACGACTCCCGCCTGGCAGCGCGTTGCCTTCACCAGCTGCTTAAGGACATTGTCCAGCATG
>NZ_JANXSO010000178.1 GCF_025352645.1 Iodobacter sp.
CTGGCTTTTCAACAAAATCAATCGGCCCGCCAAGGCTGGCGATCATACGGCCAAATATTTCTGCGGCACGGCCGCTATCTAAGGCCACCATAAGCTTGCTTTCTGCCTCAGCCACATTCGCCGCCAATTTACCCAGCACCAACATTTCGCTACACAGCGCCATCGTTACTTGATGCAAACGCGCAGGGCGATATTTACCGCTGAGGTAATCCAAGGCACAGCGTACTTCAATAGCATTACCCGCACAGGGGGCGAGTGGTTCATTCATATCGGTGAGCAGCGCGGCGGTTGGCAGGCCTGCGCCATTGCCCACTTCTACAATGCTGTCTGCCAGCTCGCGCGATGCAGCCAGATTTGGCATAAATGCCCCGCTGCCCACTTTGACATCCATCACCAGCGCATCCAGCCCTGCCGATAATTTTTTCGACAGAATCGAGCTGGTAATCATCGCCACCGATTCCACTGTGGCGGTTACATCGCGAATCGCATAAAGGCGTTTATCGGCGGGGGCTAAATCACCGGTCTGACCGATAATCGCCACACCCACTTCACGCACGGTTTTGCGAAATAGCTCAATCGTTGGCTCGGTGTTGTAGCCAGGAATAGCATCAAACTTATCTAAAGTACCGCCGGTGTGGCCCAAGCCACGGCCAGAAATCATTGGCACAAAACCACCACAAGCCGCAATCATTGGCCCCAGCAGCAGGGAGACTAAATCGCCCACGCCACCGGTTGAATGTTTATCCAGCACTGGGCCAGGTAAATCTAAGCTGCGCCAATCCAAAACCTGCCCCGAATCACGCATCGCAAGGGTCAGCGCCACGCGCTCGTCAAGCGTCATGCCTTTAAAGTACACCGCCATCGCAAGGGCCGCGATCTGCCCCTCAGAAATGCTCTGATCGCTTATCCCGCGTACAAAAAAACGAATTTCATCACCGCTTAAAACATCGCCATTACGCTTTTTACGGATTATTTCTTGGGGCAAAAACATATAAACCTCTTTAATGCCATAACAAGCATTGATTCATCGTAGGGCGGGTGAAACCCGCGTTTTTTCAACATCACTCGCGGGTTTCACCCGCCCTACAAATACCAAGCCATCAATACGCCGATTTGGCCGTTGCACCTGCATCGTGGCCTAGGGTGGTCAGCAAGCTGCCCATCAGGCTGGATGCGCCAAAGCGGAAAGTCGCGGCTTGTGCCCAATCTGGCCCCATGATGCGATCAGCAATGGCTAAGTATTCCAGCGCATCTTGTGCGGTACGCACGCCGCCTGCAGCCTTAAAGCCAACCGCTTTACCGCTGTCTTTAATCGCCTGAATCATGATTTCTGCGGCTTCTTGAGTTGCATTGACTGGTACTTTACCGGTAGAGGTTTTAATAAAATGCGCGCCTGCAGCGATTGAAATTTCGCTGGCTTTACGAATCAGCGCTGGCGTTTTTAGCTCACCGCTTTCGATAATCACTTTCAAAATTTTGTCGCCAACGGCTGCACGGCTTTGCGCCACCACATCAAAGCCAACTTGCTCGTCCCCTGCCATCAGGGCACGCCATGGGAACACCACGTCCACCTCATCTGCACCATTAGCAATGGCAGCGGCTGTTTCAGCAGCCGCTTCAGCCGGTGTTGGCTCGCCCTTAGGAAAGTTAGTCACGGTGGCCACTGGAATATTTAAACCGTGAGCAGCTAATGCCGCTTTTGCAGTTGGTACAAATTGCGCATAAACACAGAGCGCAGCAGGGTTGCCGACAGGGGTTTTAGCCGATGCAGCCAATGCTTGAATTGAAGCCACGGTGTCAGAATCATTCAGTGCAGTTAAATCCATTAAATGCAAGCCACGCAGGGCTGCCGCACAGAGTTGATTTTGAGTTGTCATGATTATTCCTTTAACAATTGTTTGGGCGGTTCGCTTCAAAGATGAAGCTTGATCTTGATCTGAGCATGTTGGGTTACGCTTGTTTATTGCTAAATACGGCCAACAAACAAGCTAACCCAACCTACCCAACTAGCCACTAGGCTCTGTTGACTGGTATTTCACAAGGGAAAAATCAACAGAGCCATCGTTTAATGCTTTAAAACACCTAAAACTCAAATGACCTTGAGCCACAAGCACGGAAAAACCCAATACGGCTCAATATCTTGGTGATTTTGAGGCAATTTCTTAGTTTTCTCCGTGTTCTCTGTGTCCTCAGTGGTTCAAGATTTAGGTTTTCCTACTCACTTAAGCCATGCTGATAAACAAACCAGCAATGGTTGCACTCATCAGATTAGATAGCGTTGCAGCAGCCACCACGCGCAAGCCATAACGGCTTACTTCGGAACGGCGCTCTGGGGCTACCGAGCCAAAACCACCGGCCAAAATAGCAATTGAAGAGAAATTGGCAAAACCACACAGGGCAAAAGACAAAATCGCCAGTGTTTTAGCATCCAATACCTGCAAACCCGCTGCCGTTACAGATGCCGCGTCTTTAAGGTAAGGAGCCAAGCCCACAAAGGCCACAAACTCGTTCAAGATCATTTTTTGGCCGAGGAAGTTACCCGCCAGCGCCGCATGTTCCCAAGGCACACCAATTAAGTAAGCCAATGGCGAGAACACATAACCCAAAATCAGTTCCAGATTGTATTCTGGATGGCCAAACAAACCGCCCACACCTGCAACCAAGCCATTGACCAGCGCAATCAAGCCAATAAACGCCAGCAACATCGCGCCTACATTCAGTGCAATCTTCAGACCCACCGATGCACCTGCCGCACCCGCTTCGATCAGATTAGCTGGGCGCTCGTCGTCAAAAGTCAGGTCTTTAATTTCTACTGTGCTCTCTTCGGTGCTTGGACAAATGATTTTGGCAAATAACAAACCACCCGGAATCGCCATAAATGAAGCGGCAATCAGGTATTCCATTTTTACGCCAAGGCCTGCATAACCCGCCAATACCGAGCCAGCAATCGCCGCCATACCACTCGACATCACCGCAAACAGCTCAGGGCCGCTCATGGTTTTCATAAACGGCTTAACCACCGCAGGCATTTCGCTTTGACCCAAGAAAATAGTCGTTACCGCTGAAAAAGATTCCAGCTTGCTCACGCCCAACAGCTTTTGGAAGATCGTGCCCAGAATAGTCACAATCCAGCGCATTACACCAAGGTAGTAAAGCACTGAAATAAATGAAGTCATAAAAATAATCATCGGCAACACACGGAATGCAAACACAAATCCGCCATTACCAAACACTTCAAACATTTTTTTATCGACTAAGCCGCCGAATAAAAATGAGATCCCATGATTACCGTATTCCAGCACATGATTCACGGCATTAGCCACATTCAGCAAAATATCTTTACCAAGTGGGATAAACAGTACAATTGCGCCAATTGAAATCTGCGTAAGTAATGCGGCAATAATAATGCGGGGTTTAATTGCTTTTCTGTTCATTGAAAGCGCAAAAGCAATCAATAATAGAACAGCGATACCGATTAGGCTGCGTCCAACTTCAAACATCTTCGTCTCCTGAAATTTCACATACCGCTTTATTTAGCGTGCGCTGCGGCTTGTTTTTTACGGGTTTTCACTCAGCCTGCAATATAGGCTTGGCAATATTTGAAGAAATAAGGTGTTTTACTTATATGTCGACATCAAAAAAAAGAATGAATGTTTAGCAAATCAACTTATGTAAGCGAAATAGCTTATTTTCTAAAAAAATGGCAGCTCTGAATGTTTTTCACGCAGAAAAACTAAATTTATTTACCGATTATTAGGAAAAAATCAATTTTCTCTACTTCATTATTTCAAAATTAGTAAGTAAACGAATTTGCTGTTTTATTTGAGAGATATCAAAAAAGGCGCAAGCTTCGCAGCTAGCGCCTTTTTTCGAGCGATTAGGATGTACTTGTTTTTAAACTAAAGCAAACTACATCGTGCCATTTAAAAAATGATGGTTTAAATTTAATTTTCTTATTACATTTAATTCAGCGATTATTTCTAACCCATGCCAACCATGGTTTAAATAATTCTGGACAACGCGCCGCCACTACCGATCTTTGCCAGATATGATCTTGCCAGTAATTGTCTTGGTGAATGCTGGCAATCTGCCCGCCAGACTCCAGTAAAATCAGCACACCTGCAGCGTAATCCCATAATTTTTGTGAGCCATGCAGCATTAAATCGGTGCGCCCTGCCGCCAGCCAGCACCAATCGATCGTCGATGATCCATAATTGCGCAAGCTGCTAAAAGGGGCCACGCTGACCACCCGCGCTGGCAAGCGTCCGCCTAAATACTTAGGCTCCACTGCCGCTACCGCCTCACACAAAGACTTGGGGATCTCGGTGCGTAGCGGTAAAGATCGCCCATTCATCCACGCACCATAACCTGCGGCAGCTGAAAAGCACTCATCCAAAGCGGGCACATACACCACGCCCAACACCGGCCGCCCTTGGCGAAATAAGGCGATAGACACCGAAAAATGCGGCAAGCCGTGCACAAAATTGGTTGTGCCATCAATGGGATCAACAATCCACAGCCCATCCGCATGGTTTTCCCACAGCGCCTTTTGCTCGGCTACGCTCATTTCTTCGCCCAGCACAGGGCAATTTACAATTTTAGGGAGTTCACGCTGCAAAGCTGCTTGCGATGCCATATCGGCCTCGGTAAAGAGGCTGCCATCCTGTTTACGGCTTGACGCCACCAGCTGAAAACGCGGCATGATTTCTTCTGTAGCCACACGGCGGGCCAAAGCCACCAGATCAGATAAACGCTCAAAATCGCTCAAAATCTTCTCCCTGAGTTCAAGCCATTGTAAGGCAGTGAGATGACTTTGTTGCATATGCACATAAAATTAATCTTACTAAAGGACTTGCCAAATACATAACTTATTTAACAAAACATACACATGTGCAAGAATAAGTTATTGTATTTTTACAATCACTAACATAGATTCATAGTAAAATGCAGGCATCAGTTTTATAAATTACTCTCTATTTGAATGATTATCTCAATTAAAAAATATAAAAACACTCTTCAACTTTATACTTTATAGGCATTAAAAATGTCACATGAAACTTTTAAAGAAGACCTTTCAGAAAATGGAACTCTAACCGGTATCGAAGACAATGAGGAAGATGAGTTAATCCTAGAGCCTTTTGATCCAGACTCTATTTCAATTGATCAAAGAACAGTGCCAATGGATACTTTAATTCGCAGATTAAAACAAAAATCTATTCGTCTGAGTCCTAATTTTCAAAGAAATGAAGTTTGGGATGACACACGTCGAAGCCAGCTAATTGAATCTATAATGCTTAAAATACCGCTACCAATGTTTTATGTTGCTTCAAACGAAGAAGGTCAGTGGGAAGTTGTCGATGGATTACAAAGGCTTTCAACCATTAGAAATTTCATTCTTGGCGATGAAAAAGGGAATGAATTTAAACTAAAAAATCTCGAATTTTTAGGAAGCAAACTTAATAATAAAACTTATAAAAACATAGAAAGAGACTTAGATCAACAAAGATTAATAAATACAATAATGGAAACAGAAATGCGTTTCACCATTATTAACCCTGGTACGCCGGAAGCCGTAAAACGTAACATTTTCAAACGAATAAACACGGGAGGAATGCCATTAACTGTACAAGAAATTCGCCATGCTCTTTATCAAGGTAAGTCCTCAGATCTATTAGTAGACTTGGTTAATTCTGATGCCTTTAAACAAACCAATCACACTACATTTAATGACACGAGAATGGGAGCTAGAGAGCTAATACTTCGGGCAATTTCATTTATGCTTCTCTCCAGAAATGAATACAAACCAAGCATGGATAGTTGGCTAAGTAATACGATGCGTATTATTAATTGCATGCCTGAACTGGATCAAAAGAGATTAGAAAAAATATATCCAGATGGTCCAATACCAAACACAAAGATAAAATCCATTGAAATTTTAAAATTTAATTTCGAACTTGCAATGACACGTAGTAAAAAATTATTTGGATCTCATGCTTTTAGAAAATCATTACCTGGAGATAGGAAAGCCCCAATTAACAAAGCCCTTTTTGAGAGCTGGTCAAATATTTTGTGCGAATTAAATGATAATGATTTTGAAATGCTAGTTTTAAAAAAGGATATACTGTTTGAAGAATATAAAAAAATACTAAACAACTCTGATTTTAACAATGCCATTAGCCGTAATGCATCTCAAGCCAAAGAAATAGTTGAACGGTATCGCACACTAAACGAACTAATTACAGATACGCTAAAAGGACTTGACCATGATTAACAATATAAAACTAAAATCTTTTAAATCTTTTTCAGATACTAATATAAATTTAAACCTGATTATGTCTCTTGCTCCGGAACCCTTGATTTAGCAATTCGTGCGGCGTAAAGTGAACGAACGTTCTGCTTTACGGAGGTGAATCATGTCCGTCAATGGCATCCAAATGCAAAAGGGCTTGTCTTTGCCTGAGT
>NZ_JANXSO010000018.1 GCF_025352645.1 Iodobacter sp.
TGATCAGGGTCTTGTAGCGATCAATCATCGCTGGAACCTGTTCGCTTTGATCCGGATGCACGATAAATACGATTTCGTAATGTCGCATGACATCTCCTTATGGATGTTAAGCCTGCCGCGTGCGACTACGGTCAAGCAAGGGTTGTTAAGAGGGGCGGATCATACCGGATAAGTAAGTAGATCTCAAGCAATATCTAGCTGTGCGCTGCTTACCGCTCGATTTGATCGAACTTGCCAGTCACTGTAGACCATGTTTCATGATCAGGCAGCGGGTCTTTTTTCTCGACGATGGTATGCCATATTTTAGACATCTCTGCGTTCAGCTCGATGTAATCTTGCATGTCAGCAGGCACATCGTCTTCGGCATAAATAGCCTCGACTGGGCATTCTGCAACGCATAGCGTGCAATCGATGCATTCATCGGGGTCGATCACTAAAAAATTTGGGCCTTCTTTAAAACAGTCCACTGGGCATACATCAACGCAGTCTGTGTACTTACATTTCACACAGGCGTCGGTCACTACGTACGTCATGATTGAATCCTTGTTGATGGGGCTGGGCCCTGTAGATGCTTATTCGCTTATTCTAATAAGGCGCAAGGATTGGATTTTAGCAGAGCTCAGGGGCTTAGAAGCAATGTGATAGTTATTTATAAAGAATCAGCGGTGATAACTGTGTATCTATTAGATATGCGGGTGTGTGCTTAACTAGGGTTTTGCCTGGTAAAGGGCGGGTATTATAGACACGGCAGGGGCTAGGTTATTCAAGCCTAGATGTTGGCATTGCTAGATTATAAATATTCCCGATGCATTTTATGATCTTGCCCTAGGCTGCAGGTAGTTGGCATAGCAATGATGGTAATCCCCTGCAAAGCCAGCTCATTCTATGAGTGGAATTTTCTCGCAGTCTTTGAGGCGCGTCTACATGAAAACCGTAGGCAATTTATGACGCCAGATTGTTGCAATCTTAAAGCAAGCCGCTTCAATAGTTATTGGGCTGACTATTAGTGTAGGATCGATTGTAAAAGGTGCATTTATAAGGTGCTGAAAGTGGTAAATATTTATCTTCTATATGCGTTTTTGTTAAGATTTTACTGGCGGAAAAGATGTGCATCTTTTTTTACACACTTAGTGCAGATGATTAAGGTTTCTTGTTTATTGCACTACAGATACAAGAGGTCATCATGAAACTACAGCTTTGCAAGGTACTGGTTGTTGCTTTATTTGCAGTTTATTTAGCGCCATCTTCCGCAGCAGGCCAAGCTGAAAATATTGTGCTTTGCCATGAGGAAGAAGACTCATATCCATGGGTTTTAAAAGGTCGGCCGGGTTTAGATATTATTTTATTAAAAATGATTGCTAAAAAATTAAAAGTAAAATTTGAAATGCGGCCTTTGCCATGGGTGAGGTGTTTACATGAATTAAAAAATAATCATGTGAGTGGAGCGTTTAACCTTAGCTTTGGCGCAGAAAGACTAGATATTGGTCATTATCCTATGTTAGGAAATAAACCTAATATAGATCAAAGACTCCACTCAGATAGCTATAGCCTTTATAGATTAAAAGGAAGTGGTATTAATTGGGACGGTGAGCGGCTGCTTAATCCCTATGGGGGGATTGTTGGCGCACAATCTGGTTTTGCCGTTATTCCACAGCTCAAAGAGTTAGGGACAAAGGTGGATGATCAAACGCGTAGTGCAGAAATTAATTTTAAAAAATTAATGGTGGGCCGGGTTGGTGCTGTGGCATTGCCGACCAAAGAAGGGGATATGCAGCTGAGGAATAAACGATTTTTTTCAAAACGAATAGAAAAAATAGGGCCTCCCCTAGTTGATAAAAATTATTATTTAGTAATATCGAACGATTTTTATACGCGAAATCCAAAATTAGCCAAGCAAATATGGGTGACGCTTGCCAATATGCGCGAATCTGCAGAATTTAAAAAAATGGTGGCGCAATTTAATTAGATTTTATAGCGGCACTTAAGTCTAAAAAATATTTATTGAAAAATAATAAAAACAAGCGGTGTGAATTGGCTGATTTTTTGCTTGGGACTGGCTAAGTAGTTAATAAAATAATCCCGCTATTTTTAAAAAATGGCGAGATTATTTATTTGCCTTTTGAGCGGGTAGTTTGTGTGGGTAAGCGTGTGCCGCAGTGCTTATTTAATACCGATTTCTGCTAGCCATAGGCTGTGCGCAATGTTGGCGTCGTTCCCTAAAATGCTTAGGTATTCACGGGCGCGGGTAATGGCCACATAAAGATGACGGCGCTCATTAGCGCTGTCTGGGCCATCTTTTAATTGCCAAGCACCCAGTTGCGGCAAGATCACATGCGCCCATTCGCGCCCTTTTGCTTGCTGCACACTGCTGACCACGACACGATTTTTATTAAAGTGTTGATAGCGTAGGCGGCGCTTTTGCCAGTCTTTTTGCAGTGCATCTGGCCCCATCGCAGCAAGGTCGGCTAATAGCGCTTTAAAAAGCTGTAAGCGTGCTTTGGCGGTGCGGGCAGTTGGGGCGCTTAGCGCTACGAGTGGTTTTAAATTCAGTTGATCGACAAGTTCTTCTAGGCGGATGGCCAGCGGGGTTTTGCTGTCTTTTATTCTTACAAAGGCCAAGTGGGCGATATCGGCAGGGATCAGGCCTTTTAAGATGGCGTAAGCATCGGGTAGCCAATCTAGACGGTAGAGCGGTTTGTTTTCGTGATCGCGGCTGATTAGCTCTTTTTGGAAGTTGCTAATTTGCTCTTCAGTGATTTCCCAAATGGGGGATTGAATCAGCGCTAAAAACGCATCCACATCACTGCTATCTATTCCCTTGCTGCTATTGGCTAAGTAGGCGATGGCTTGGCAGAGTAGCGCTGCGTGGCGTAAGAAATAAGGGCGGCTGCCCTCCATGCGGTAAGCGATGCCTGCTGCAAATAGTGCGTCTTCTACTGGTTTGCTGCGGTCGGCTTCGCGCACTAAGATTGCACATTCGTTTAGACTGCGGCCTGTGGCTTGCCAGCCCTCAAGCAGCGCGCTGGTATCGCAGTCGTTGCTCGTTTTTCGCAGCTTGGGGCGGGTGTAGTGGTTGGCTTTAGAGCGCACTTCAATCTTGCTGCCCAGCGGTTTAATCAGGCGGGTGGCAATTTGATCCAGCGGGCGGCCAAAGCGAAATGAGCGGGATAAACCAAAGGGGGCTGATTGGGCTTGCCACGCTTTAAATGCTGAAAAAGGGACTAGGCCGCGCCATTCGTAGATGTCTTGCGCATCGTCGCCCACGGCTAGCATACGGATGCCCGCAGCGTGCATATGCCGCAGGATTTGTTCATGTACGGGTTTGGTATCGTGAAACTCATCCACCAATACCCACTGTATGCCAAGTTGCTTTAAATCTTTGGCAATGATTTCTGGTTCACGCAGCAGATCAAAGGCCGCATCGCCTGGGGCAAGGAACTCCAAGCGCTCGCGGGCGTTTTCAAAGCGTTTGAATAGGCGATAACGTTGGCGGCTAATACCAAGGTGCATCAGGGCATCGTCTGTATCGTACTCATCTTCTTCTTCATCTAAATCGCCCCATAGCACGAATGGGCGGGTATTAAATGACAGACTTACTTTCGCGTCGTCGATAAACTGCAGCAGCATGGACAAGGTCTGACTGTCGCGAGCGATGCGCACTTCGTCCTCAAGCAGGCTATCGTTAATGATGTCGATGGCTTCATTCATGGCCATGTCGATTAAATTAGCCAGCGTATCAGGACGTAAACGCCGAGGTTTTAGGCGGGATCGGCCGGAATGTTGGGAAAATAACCTAAGGGCATAGCCATCAAATGTGTAAGCTTGTGGCGGGGGAAGCTCAGGGTAGTGGCTGCGGCAGCGTTTAATAAATGTATCGCGGCCACTGTTTGAAAATGTAAGCACCAACGGCGTGTGCCCTTGGCTGCGTAACTGCTTATAGGCGGCAACCAGTGTGGTGGTTTTTCCGGTGCCTGCACGCGCACAGATAAGCCCAGATTGGTGCTGGTCAGGCTGTTGTAGCCAGTTAAAAATAGCCTGATGTTCGCCATCCCATTCCAGTTCGTGCATGGTTTTCTTCTATAAGTAGGTTGTGGGCATTTTAAACGCATTAGAGCTTGTGTAAGTGGGATAGTTTTTTTAGCTGTGTTTATTGAATTAAATAGGATGAATATGGGCGATTGGATTAAATTTTCTATTCTTTCTGCGGCGCTGTTCTCTCCGCTGGCTCATGCTGATTCTTTGTCTGTGTTGGCAGGGGCAATGAATAGTACCAAGCAAGAGCAAAGCTCCTATGCTTGGACTTTGTCGTATTTGCATGATTTAAATGAAAATATGGCGGTCAGCTTTTCTTGGCTAAATGAAGGCCATGTGGATAATCACCATCGGGATGGGCACACCTTTCAATTTTGGGGCAAAACCCAAGCTTTACACCCAAAGCTAACCTTGGCAGCGGGGCTAGGGCCCTATCGTTATTTTGATACCACCCCAAAAAGGGTGGATGGCCGTGGCTATTTAAATGACCATGGCTGGGGCGGGATTTTTAGCCTGCAAGCCACTTGGCAGGGCGAAAGCGATTGGCAATACCAGCTACGCCTTAATCACATCAGCACCTCGGGCAGTATTGATACCAACTCAATTATGCTGGGTATGGGTTATCGGTTATCGCCAATGGCGTTTGATGATCCTAGCTGGCCAGGTGCTCGCGGCAAGCAAGAAGTGGCGGCCTATTATGGGCAAACCATCATTAATAGCTTTGGCTCAGAAACGGCCAATTCAGGGGCTTTAGAGTATCGCTATACTTTTGCACCAGGGGTGAAAGCCTCCGTTGGATATATTCAAGAAGGTGAAACCGATCGCATGCGCCGTAGCGGAATCGCCTTGCAAGCGTGGTATGAACCAGGGTTTTTTGACGATAAATTTACCGTTGGCTTGGGTGTTGGGCCTTATTTCTCGGTAGGTAAGCAGTACAGAAATAATCGCCCTGACCTAGATAAAAA
Source organism: Iodobacter sp. (assembly GCF_025352645.1). Taxonomy (GTDB): domain Bacteria; phylum Pseudomonadota; class Gammaproteobacteria; order Burkholderiales; family Chitinibacteraceae; genus Iodobacter. Next base: position 4,998 of record NZ_JANXSO010000018.1, read on the forward strand.
CTCGGTGGCAGGCTTGGTTACTATGGCGGCGAGTTATCGCTTTAGCGAGCATTGGCGGGCAAGGGTGGCTTGGAATAGAACCGTTACAGATTACGACAAAGACACCGATGTGATTTTGTTTGGCTTGGGCTATTTGTTTTAAGCACTAAATTATTTTCACCCACGAAATACACAAAAAATACGAACAAGCCCTGTGTTTATTGGCCATTTTGTATATTTAGTGTTTTTCGTGGGCTACGCATTCTTGATCCCTCCGCTTAATCGCATTATTGGGCTAGAAACGGCTTAGGATTAATCGCCTTACCTTTAAAGCGCAATTCAAAATGCAATTTCACTTTGTTGCTGCCCGAGCTTCCCATCTCGGCCACCTGTTGTCCTTGCTTAATGATATCGCCCTCTTTAACTAAGATTCGCTGGTTGTGAGCGTAAGCGCTTAAGTAGTCTTGATTATGTTTGATAATCAGTAGATTGCCGTAGCTGCGTATACCATTGCCGGCATAGGCTACCTTGCCACTTGCTGCGGCATAAATGGGCGAGCCTGCCTCGCCCCCAATATCAATTCCCTTATTGCTGCCGCCATTGTAGTTTTGCAGTATTGGCCCTTTGCTTGGCCAGATTAGGTTAATTGCGGGGCTGGGTTTGCTAGCTACTGGGGCTGGGTTGGGTTTGCTAGGCGTGGGCTTGCTGCTTGGGGTGCTTACACTGGCCGCTTTGGGGTTTGGTTTTACCGCGAGAGTCTGGCCAATTTGAATGGTGTTATCGCTAAGTTGATTCAGACGCTGTAGTTCGCTCACACTTAAATTATGGTTGCGTGCAATGCTATAGAGCGTATCACCCGCTTTTACTTCGTATTGTGAGCCATTGTTAACAGGTGCTGTGCCACAAGCACTGATTAGCAGGGTGGAGAATAGGGCGTAGCGGCGGAGGAGAGGAAAGGTAGGCATAAGGCTGATTTTAACACTGTCTTTTGCGTCAGCGTTTGCCTAGGTATTTTTGACAGAACTGCATGGTAAAGCTTTCTCGCAAAAAAATGGGCGACTGAAGAGTCGCCCATTGTGTATTGGAGGAGGCTACTGCGCCACGCGGATTATCGTGCATCACCGCGTGGGCAAGAAATCGCCATCCTATACTGTACTTACAGCTTTTCAGTTAACCAAGCTGGAATGCTTGCCAGTGCCGCATCTAGGTTTGCTGGTTCAGTACCACCCGCTTGGGCCATATCAGGCTTGCCGCCGCCTTTGCCGCCCACTTGCTGCGCTACAAAGTTGACCAGCTCACTGGCTTTGACTTTGCCGGTTAAATCTTTGCTTACGCGGGCGATTAAGCTAACTTTGCCTTCGCTTACGCTGGCCAGTAGTGAAATGCCGCTTTGCAGTCTGTCCATGACTTTATCGCTCATTTCACGCAGTACTGTGCCATCGGCACCCTCTACCACCGCACCTAGACACTTCACATCCTTAATAGTGCGCAAACCGCCGCCTAGTAAGTTGTCTAGCTGAGCAAAAGCCATCTGCCCTTTCAAACCCTGAATTTCTTTTTGTGCAGATTTTAGCTCGCCTTGAAGTTTTTCTAGCTTGGCCGCTAATTCGCCTGGTTTGGATTGCGTCATCGCTGCGAGGGCTTTGATTTCGCTGTCTTGTGCCTGAATCACTGCCAATGCTGCGCTGCCAGTAATTGCTTCGATACGGCGAATTCCAGCGGCAATACCCGTTTCACTGACCACTTTAAACAGGCCAATATCACCCGTGCGGGCCACGTGGGTACCACCACAAAGCTCAGTAGAGAACTTGCCCATTTGTAATACGCGCACATCATCGCCGTATTTTTCGCCAAACAGGGCCATGGCACCGGCGGCAATCGCGTCGTCAAAGCTCATCTCAGAGGCAGATACTGCGTCGTTAAGCATGATTTCTTCATTGACCAGCGCTTCAATCTGGGCGATTTCGGCTGTGGTCACTGGGCGTGGTTGGCTAAAGTCAAAGCGGGTGCGCTCAAATGTAACGAGCGAGCCTTTTTGCTCCACATGTGTGCCAAGCACGGTGCGCAGTGCCGCGTGCAGCAAGTGGGTAGCGCTGTGATTACGTTGGCTGGCTTGGCGCTTACCCATGTCAATGCTGGCGATAACGGCGTCGCCGACGTTTAAATTGCCGTTGCTGAGCATACCTTGGTGACCAAATACATCGGACTTCACTTTTTGCGTGTCCGTCACGTCAAACAAAATATCACCAGCAAAAATCTGCCCAACATCACCTGCTTGGCCGCCAGATTCTGCATAAAATGGCGTGTGATCAAGTACCACAACGCCTGTTTCACCTGCGTTTAATACTTGTACTGGCTCATTGCCTTTGTACAGTGCTAATACTTTGGCTTCACGGCTGTGCTCGGTATAGCCATGAAAAACACTGGCGCTGCCATCGTATTCTAAGCCCGTTACCGCTTTAAACTGACCGGCCGCCTTGGATTGCGCACGCTGGGTATTAAGGGCAACTTCAAAGCCTTCCATGTCAACGCTGACGTTCTTTTCACGGCATACGTCTGCGGTTAAGTCGATAGGGAAGCCGTAGGTGTCGGATAATTTAAACGCGGTTGCGCCATCTAATACGGTTTTGCCACCAGCCAGAGCCGTATCGAGCAGCGCCATACCGTTTTCTAGTGTTTTGGCAAACAGCTCTTCTTCGTATTTGAGCAAGTCTTCAATCTGAGCTTGCTTTTGTACTAGCTCGGGATAGGCATGGCCCATTTCCGCCACAAGGGGGGCAACCAGTTTGTAGAAGAAGGCGCTTTTTTGGCCAAGCTTATAACCGTGGCGTACCGCACGGCGAATGATGCGGCGCAATACATAGCCACGGCCTTCATTGCTTGGCAATACGCCGTCAGCAATCAGGAATGAACAGGCACGGATATGATCGGCAATCACTTTGAGCGACGGCGTATCTTGGTTGTAAGGCACGCCGGTTTCTTGGGCCGCAGCTTGTAATAGTGCAACAAATAAATCAATTTCGTAATTGGTATGCACTTTTTGTAAGAGTGCGGACAAACGCTCTAGCCCCATGCCGGTATCAACCGATGGCTTAGGTAGCGGGTGCATCACGCCTTCGGCATCGCGGTTGAATTGCATAAACACGTTGTTCCAGATTTCTACAAAGCGATCGCCGTCTTCATCTGGGCTGCCTGGAGGGCCGCCCCAGATATGATCGCCATGGTCGTAGAAAATCTCGGTACAAGGGCCGCAAGGCCCGGTATCGCCCATCGCCCAGAAATTATCTGAGGCGTAAGCACCGCCTTTATTGTCGCCAATGCGGATAATTTTATCTGCGGGAATGCCGATCTGTTGGTTCCAGATTTCATACGCTTTGTCATCCGAGGCGTAAACCGTCACCATTAGCTTTTCTTTAGGAATCGCTAGCCATTCTGGGCCAGTTAGAAATTCCCAAGCGTAATGAATGGCATCACGCTTAAAGTAATCACCAAAGCTGAAGTTGCCGAGCATTTCAAAGAAAGTATGGTGACGCGCGGTGTAGCCCACGTTTTCTAAATCGTTATGCTTGCCGCCTGCGCGTAAGCATTTTTGGCTGGTGGTGGCGCGGGTGTAATTACGCTTATCAAAGCCTAAAAACACATCTTTAAATTGCACCATACCGGCCACGGTAAACATGATCGTTGGATCATTACCTGGCACAAGCGGGCTGGAGTTAACAACTTGGTGGCCTTTAGAGGCAAAAAAGTCGAGGAATTTCTGGCGGATTTCGGCTGATTTCATAGTGTAAGGTCGGTATTCGGTGAATACGAAAGTATCAATTCTAAATGAAAGCCCATCATCAGGGTAGCGCCCTGTTAATCAGGGAGTGAGCTTGCAGCTGGGCGAGTGAATCTGACTGCTTGCTGGCGTATTTTTAATGCCAAAAGAATGGAGGTAAGAAGAAGGGCGAGTCTTGGTGCTTGGGCTGATTTGCCATGATCAAGTGCGATTGCATCGCTCCTATAGAATTGTATGGCGTTGCCTCAGTCAGGTGTCGCCCAAGAGGGCGACACGATGAGTCATCTTTAAGCCTTTACAACTGCCGCTGGCCCTGTCCGATTCAGTAGCCATGCGCCTGTGCCACATGCTGCCAATAGCGTCAGCAAGGGGAGTGCGCTGTTGTCGTGCCACAAGCCCATTAATAAACCAGCCAGTGTGGCGCAGCCAAATTGCAAGGTGCCAAGTAGAGCAGAGGCCAGCCCGGCTTGTTTGCTTTGGTGTTGCAAAGCCATTGCCGAGGTGTTTGGGGTGATAAAGCCCATGCTGGTGATGAAAACAAATAAGCCCAGCAGCAAAAGCGGGAAGTTAAGCAAGCCAAAAATTTGTAGCAAAAACAGGCTTAGCCCAGAAATAGCCGGTAAATACAGCGCGCGTCTGAGTAGATTAGCGGTGCTATGGGTTTTAAGTGCACGCGCATTAAATTGGCTACTAATAATAAAACCCGCTGCATTGCTCCCAAATATCCAGCCAAAGTGCTCGGCGGGCACACCGAATAACTCGATAATAATATAGGGCGATCCGGCGATATAGCCAAAGAAGCCACCCATAATCAGCGAGCCCGTTAGGGTGTGCCGCATAAAGGCTTTGTCGCGGATCAGGGCTGCATAGCCTTTTAAAACCTTGCCCAATTCAAGTGCTGGGCTGTGCTGGGTATTGTGTGTTTCTTTAAAAAAGAAATGCACATTAATTAAGCAAGCCAGCGCAAACAGCATTTGAAAAGCAAAGATGGCGCGCCAGCCCAGTGTGGTAACCACCCATCCGCCCACAATCGGCGCCAGGATTGGGGCGAGCCCCATAATCAGCATCAGGGTAGAAAAAGCTTTGGCCATTTCCTGCACATTGCAGCGATCCCTGACTACGGCTCTGGAAACCACCATGCCTGCGCAGCCGCCCAAGGCTTGCAAAAAGCGCAAAGCAATCAGCTGATCGATATGTGTGACAAAGACGCAGCCTATGGTGGCCAGAATATAAATCACAAGACCAAAATAAAGCGGTGGCTTACGGCCAAATCGATCACTAAACGGGCCGTAAATTGCTTGGCCTATGGCAAGGCCAATAAAAAAGCTGGCAAGCGTGAGCTGTACCGAGCCGGGCGTGGCCCCCAAGCTATGCGAAATAGCAGGGAAGCTGGGCAAATACATATCAATGGAAAGCGGGCCAAGCGCGGTAAGCGCACCCAGTAAGAGCAGCCAAGGCGGGAAATAGCGCATGTGTTGTACTTCTTTAAATGTAGGAAAGGTTACCGTTTTTTTGTGCGAACTACTGCAGGATTTTTCCTACAGCAGTAAAAGAATTTTCTCGCCTTAATTGAGTCTGTGCTGACGTGTGATTTAAATTTAATGAGCATAAAATTGCATCTGTCGGTGGCGCTAATGCCATATGGCTATCTGTATGTATATGGCTCACTAATCCCTAGTTATTTTATTTGGAATAAATACTATGAAGCTAAAATCTATTGTATCTGTTATGGCGTGTTCGATGTTGTTTGCAGGCTCTGTATTTGCTGCGGATGAGGGCAGTGGTACCGTTAAATTTGAAGGTTCGATTATTGATGCGCCATGCTCAATTTCAGCTTCAACACAAAACCAAATTATTCCTATGGGCGCTATTTCAAATAAATCCATTTATTCAAAGGATGGCAAGCTTAAATCTAACTTCACAATCAAGTTAGAAGATTGCACTGTTGCAACTAAAAAGAATGTAACGATTACTTTTAGTGGAGCAGCTAAAGATGGCTTGTTGGCTCTTGAGGGAACGACTAAAGGGGCTGGAATTCAGATCGACGATTCTTATGGTGTTCCAATGGTGTTGGGTACAGCGAGTGCCGCAGTTCCAATGCTAGCTGGCGAGAATGATTTAAAATTTAATGCTTATTTGAAGCCTATCTCGGCGGCGGCAAGTGCGGATGATATTCAACCGGGTAACTTTACGGCGACAGTGACATTTACATTAAATTACCTATAAAAAGTTTTTGTTAATTAACATTAATGAGGCTTTAATTAAATGTTGCTTCGATTTTTGTGTGAGTAACAACTAGAAAAGTTATTGCTTATTTTGTTAATGCTCTGTGCATAAGGGTGCATAACGATGTTCTTGTTTTGCACCCAATACAATCCCGTGTTTCTCTTAATTAAAATTGATGCTTAGAGTGCTTGGCTAATGCCAAGGCCGCACTGTTCTTGATTGTTTTTATCAGGGGTGAGGCTCGCTATGCTCTGGCTTGTGCTTCCGTATAAAAGCAGATCTAGTTAATTTAACAATTAAGTAGTTCCTGTAAGATTTTTTTTATTTGATAAAAATAGTGTTTACAGTGGGTCGTGATTTCACCATGAGTTGTTTGCCGTGGCTTTAAATTAACCAACATTTTTGCGCGCCCATATAGATCGTCATACTGACTGGTAATATTAAATTATTGCTATATTACTGTGTTTTTTTATAAAAGAGGGGATGGGGTGTTTAATAGAAAACTACTGGGTACTATTTTATTTATTCCCACTATATGTTGCGCTGTAGAATTTAATGTTGGCGTATTAGATGCTGTTGATCGCGAAAATATTGATTTGTCTGTGTTCTCTAAAGTTGGTTATGTTTTGCCAGGCCGCTATATATTAGGAATTAAATCAAATAATTTTTTAATTCCTGAATTACCAGTAATGTTTCACTCCCGCGGATTAGCAGAAGAAAGCGCAGAGGCCTGTATTACGCCTGATGTGCTTGCTAAGTTAGGCTTAAAAGATGAATCGATTAAATTAATTTCATACTGGCATAATGGCGAGTGTGCTGATTTTAGTGAATTGAAAGGTGTAAGTGTCCGTAATGCCATCAATGAGGGCTATATTGCGCTAGGCATTCCTTTGGCTTATATGGAATATGCTGATGCAGATTGGGTTCCCCCAGCTTTTTGGGATGATGGATTGCCAAGTTTAATGCTGGATTATAGTGCCACTGCTTATGAGTCAAGATTTAAAAATAAGCCTATTGAGCGGAAGCTAAGTGTGTATGGAACACTAGGTGCCAATTGGGGAGCATGGCGTTTTAGAGGCGATTTTCAGGGCGGGAATCAAGGAGGGGTAGAAACGGAGGATCGTTTCAATTGGTCACGTATTTACGCTTACCGTGCATTGCCAAGTATCAATTCTACTTTAATCATCGGTGATAATTATCTAGGCTCAGATTTATTTGATTCTTTTCGCTATAGCGGAATCGCGTTAAATAGCGATGATCGTATGTTGCCCCCTGCATTACAAGGCTATGCACCAGAGGTAAGGGGCGTTGCTAAAACAAACCTGATTATGTCTCTTGCTCAGGAGCCCTTGATTTAGCCATTCGCGCGGCGTAAAGTGAACGAACGTTCTTCTTTGCGGAGGTGGATCATGCCCATCAATGGCATTCAGATGCAAAAAGGCTTGTCTTTGCCTGAGTTC
>NZ_JANXSO010000019.1 GCF_025352645.1 Iodobacter sp.
GAACTCAGGCAAAGACAAGCCTTTTTGCATCTGAATGCCATTGATGGGCATGATCCACCTCCGCAAAGAAGAACGTTCGTTCACTTTACGCCGCGCGAATGGCTAAATCAAGGGCTCCTGAGCAAGAGACATAATCAGGAAAACATATAAAAACAAAACAACAGGCCAATATTCAACTACGCTTTGAAAAATATCCTTTGCACCAAACAAACTAATTAATAGCGAAATTAGTACGCCTCCGTATACTACCAGCCCTTTCTTTCCATAAAACAAATATGAAACAAATAACAATAACATAAGAAAAACAGGAGTTATATAATAAAAAACAGACTCAAAACCGAATACTCCACTAGCTACAGAAAATATCCCAATAACAGCCCCAATCCCCCCTGTAACACCAATAAACCACCATTTAAGCGCATTTCTAGCATGTGCTGTCTTTCCTCGCGAACAATGGGGATACAACGCTATCATCCGATCTTCAGGCCTCGCAATTGCCGCTAATTCAAAGCATGCCTCATTCCATTCGCCCACTACCTCTACATAGTCATCATTTTTAAATGGACTACACCATACCCAGCCTTTAACTTTAATATTATCAATTTCAAACTCTAAATAATCGGCTTCTTCTTCCATATCCGATGCGGATATGGCTGTGCCCATTGCCTGGCCGCTATTCCCTGCCAAAGCAGCCCCAATCGCTGCCATACCCATAACATTTTGATCATTTTCAGTAAAAAAGAAATTAGCGCGGGCACGTGTTTCTTTATAGTTTTTAATTTGACCACTGATTTTAATCACGCCAGGGGGTTTTTCTGATGCATTGCTGGTTTTATTCATTTTTCCTCCTTCTCTAAGGTAATATTAAGTGCTTCCTTTATGGCCGCTTCAAGGGCATCTTTCATCGCATTGCTATCTTGAAAAGCGCCTGGCTTATTATGCTTAATTCCAAACGGAGTAGCATCAAGCCATTTCTCCAGTGCATCATCGGTTACTTTCCAAATAATTAATTGAATGGTAAAAGCACCTACTGTTAACCAAAGACCTGCAGACATAAAGAAAATACGTGTAGCAATCACAGCCCCTGCACGTGCGCCCAAAGCACCGGCCAGATCTGCTGCTGCAACTTGACCTACTCCTCGTAAAATAGGCGCTGCATACGTAAAGGTACTTGCCCCAGTTGTCACTGCAGAAACAAGCCCTACGAGGCCCTTTGAAATATATAGCCATTTCAATGCACCATGCCCTTCTTGTGCTGCTTTAGCAGCAAAGGTGAAATCGACGAATGCCCCAATACCACCTGCTACTGTGCTCAACCCACCACCAAGTAATTTAAGCTTCTGGAAGGTTACGCTCTCCGCCCCTGTGCTTAATGCATTTTTAAGCGGTGTTCCTGCTAAATCTACCAGACCGGCAGCCAGCGAAATAGCAGAGGCCGCAATCAAAGCCTGGGTACGAAGGTCATCATGATAAAACGTCATGATGCGACTAAGATTAACCCCTTCAATTAAAACCACCAGCAAGGTTAGGCGCATGTCTTTTAGTGCTAGGGCATAGTCCGTCGGCTTGTTTTTTTTAAAGTTACCCCATGCTTCGCCCAACACCTTACCTTGGCTCCTCCTAAACCCAGCCTCCCGTTTTAAGATCTCTTTTGTTGTTAATGGAGCAATTGGCTTTGGAGCAGCATTTTTAGCCTGCTTACGTAAAACATCCGCTTTATATTGTTCTTTAATCAATGCCTGTGCATCACTAGGGGCAACTAATGCCCTGGTGCTTAAGATCATTTGAATGTATTTTTCACCCAAAAAATGCCCTGCATTACTTAGGGTTGCTGGATTGGCTCCTTTTGCAAAAAGAGGATTAAATGCTTGCAATATCGCTGTGCCAGCCGTTTTAATAAATACATCAAGTTTACCGGTAGGGGCGGCTTTTAATGCAATACCAAAGGCTTTGGTGCCAGTTGAGCTTTTTGCTTTGGCATTTGTAGATTCTAGTGAGAGAGCTTTTTTATATACATCTGCTAATTTTTGCCCGGAAGTTAAGGTCTTCATTCCCTCTTTAAAATCTGCCTCGGTATAGGGGTGGTTTTTTTGTTCCTTGGCCAGCGATAAGTATGGCTTTAACTCGTTAATAATCTCTTTCTGATTTTGAGCAATTGCTCGATAAAGCAAACTGCTTTTATCGATATTGGTTTGTTGTGCCCAACTCTGTAATTTTATATTGCCAGACTGGCATGAGTTAATGCCTTGAATAGCTGCGCCAATAGCACATTCAAACTCGATACCATCACTAGGATTAGCCTCATGATAATCTTCTAATGTATCAATAAATAATGGCGCTTCTAACCATTTAATGAGGATTTTAGTTCGAGCGTCAGACAGCGCTTGGCTCTGGTCCAAAAGTGCTTGCTGCCTATTCTTAAAAAACGTATACCGGTCCTGATTAATATTATTTTCATACTTGGCCCAGCTTTGAGCGATTAATTTATCTTTACGCTCCATACTTGGACGAGCCCGCTCGCGCTCTATATCTGCCAACTCTTTATCCAAGCGTTGCTGGTTTTTATCTCTATTGAATTGAGCATATGCCATTTCTTTTCTGATGGCTAAAGAGCGCATAAGATTGCCATCGTTCGCAGAAGGGAGCTTCAACTCTCTATTGTCAGCTATTGCGCCAGTTTTATTTGAAAGAATCTCTTTTAAACTATTAATTGCAGTAAGACCATCAATTTCAAACTCCCGCTCAATGCCATACTGCACAACAAAACCAGCAGGATCACTTCTAAATCCGTTTAATTCATTCGCCGTGCCAATTGCATCCCACAAGGCCATAATTTGTGGCGTATTACTTCCCCCTGAGCTTTTTTTGGCGCGTGCCTGCATAAATTGCAAGGTCTCTGCGGCCATACCTTTGCGGTTACACACCCGGTAAAGCGTACTGACCATCGCCAATTTTTTTTCAAAAAAACTACCATCATCTTTACTAAATTCAGGCACTTTTTGATCATAAGGCAACTGAGCGCTCGAATCACGCTTGCTTTTGTACCACATGACATATACGGGTATAACCATATTGATCGAGTTGAAACGCGCCGAATCCCGCGCACCTCATTTCCTTGATCATTTAGCTCATAAACCAGTTCTATTGCATCACCGTCTTTAAAACCAGCTACTCGTGTACAACCTGCGTAAGGGATACCATTTATACTAAATGAATACATATCCACTTCATCTGCGCCACCTTCAGAGTTAGCAGAAGTTTGCACTGCCGCCGCGCCCATTCCAGCTATGGCGAAAACAATAGCACTCACCCCAGCCGCCTCCTTCATATAAGGACTGTAAAGTATATTTTGCTGGGCATGCACAATTTGTAAATTTTCAACAATTCCACAGTCTTTTTTTAGTTTCATTATTAAATCCAAACAGTAGAATATTGAAATATAAATTCAATACCATAAATCTAATGAATTTTTTCCAGTCCAAGCTATTTTGTTTTTTTACGGTACTCTTTACTAGATTTATGCAGGTCAACCCATTTAGGTTTTTCAAATCCAAATGCGGAAAACACTTCATTTGCACCTATAGAAAAACGATAAAGACGAGGAAGAATCCAACTAATTCCAACGGCAGTAGCAAGAAAAGGAAGTGATGAAAGTGCAACTAAATCATGAACGTGTATGGTGTCTAATGCCACGCAAGCAATTAATAATAGTGCAAATCCTCCAAGCAGAGAACATATCACCCAAAGCTTTAATCCACTAATAACTCCAGAAATACTACCACGACTCATATAGGGATATAACCAAATCGATCGGGTAGAGCTTCTACGCACCCCTAGCACTTCTGCTCCTTGTTCCCTATCTTCGTAAACCAATTCAATTTCGTCACCATTTTTAAAGCCAACTACTCGCGTACAACCTGCATAAGGGATACCATTTATATCAAATGAATACATATCCACTTCATCTGCACCTCCTTCAGAATTAGCAGACGTCTGCACTGCCGCACTCATTCCGGCTACAGCAAAAATAATAGCACTTACACCTGCGGCTTCTTTCATGTGCGGGCTGTAAAGTATGTTTTGCTGAGTACGCACAATTTGTAAATTCTCAATAATTCCACGGTTAGTTTTTAGTTTCATTTTTAAATCCAAACTGTAGTCAATTTAAATATAAATTCAATACCATAAATCTAGTGCATTTTTCCCAGTCCAAGCTATTTTGTTTTTTTTACGGTACTCTTTACTAGATTTATACAGGTCAACCCATTTAGGATTTTCAAATCCAAATGCAGTAAATACTTCATTTGCAGCAATAGAAAACCGATAAAGGCGAGGAATGAAAAATGCAAAGCCGACTGCAACAATAGAAAATGAAACAATTGGCATTAAAATAACTTCATCAATGCTCAAAAACCCCTCTCCTGTAATTGCTCTAGTAATGCCACCTATAAACAAAATGAATCCTCCTCCCCCAAGGCTAAAATAAGTCCAATGCTTCAGCGCTCGAATCACGCTTGCTTTTGTACCACATGACATATACGGGTATAACCATATTGATCGAGTTGAAACGCGCCGTATCCCGCGCACCTCATTTCCTTGCTCATTTAGCTCATAAACCAGTTCTATTTCATCACCGTCTTTAAAACTAGCTACTCGTGTACAACCTGCATAAGAGATACCATTTATATCAAATGAATACATATCTACTTCATCTGCACCACCTTCAGAGTTAGCAGAAGTTTGCACTGCCGCTGTACCCATTCCGGCTACAGCAAAAATGACTGCACTTACCCCCGCGGCCTCTTTCATATGCGGGCTATAAAGTATGTTTTGCTGGGTACGTACAATTTGTAGATTTTCAATAATTCCACGGTCCGTTTTTAAGTTCATTTTTTTATCATGAAAACTAGTGATTGAATAGTATTCAATACCATAAATCCAATGAATTCTTAACAGTCCAAGCTATTTTGTTTTTTTTACGAAATGCCTTTGTAGTTTTATGGAGATCAACCGATTTAGGTGTTTCGAAACCAAATTTGGCAAACACTTCACTTGCTGCAATAGAAAATCGATAGAGACGAGGAAGCATCCAGCTAACACAAATAGCAATAAGTGCAAAACTAATCAGAGTAATATCTACCGCAACATGAACAGGAAGAGTGCCGCTCCATGCCACCATGGCAAACAATACAAAACCCAAAGAAGTCACCGAACTAAATAACAACCAAAGCTTAACCCCACTAATGATACCTGCAATACTGCCACGGCTCATATACGGATATAACCAAATCGATCGAGTGGAAGATCTACGTAGCCCTAACACTTCTGCTCCTTGCTCGCGATCTTCATAGACTAATTCAATTTCATCGCCGTTTTTAAATCCTGCTACTCGTGTACAACCTGCATATTGCACACCATTTATATCAAATGAATACATATCCACTTCATCTGCACCACCTTCTGAATTGGCAGAAGTTTGCACTGCAGCTGCGCCCATTCCGGCTACAGCAAAAATGACTGCACTTACCCCCGCGGCCTCTTTCATATATGGACTGTATAGTATGTTTTGCTGGGTACGCACAATTTGCAGATTTTCAATCATTCCACTGTCTGTTTTTAGTTTCATTTTTAAATCCAAACAAATTCAATACCATAAATCTAGCGCATTTTTTCCCGTCCAAGAAACTTTGTTTTTTTTACGAAATTCATTACTAGTTTTGTGAAGATCCATCCATTTAGGGTTTTCAAATCCAAACACAGAAAATACTTCATTTGCTAATAATGAAAAACGATATAAGCGAGGAAGAAATATTGAAAAACCAATGGCTGTAATCAGAAACACTGCGATCTGCATGAGAATAATTTTTTCAAAATCTACCAAACCTTTACCTAGAGCAAAATTGCCAACTGTTATTCCAACGAATATAAATCCACCTCCTCCAAGACTAAAATATGTCCAAAGCTTTAATGCTCGAATTACACTTGCTTTTGTACCGCAAGACATATAGGGGTATAGCCATATTGATCGTGTTGAAGCCCGCCTTACTCCATACACCTCATTGCCCTGTTCATTTTTTTCATAAACAAGATCAACTTCATCCCCTTCTTTGAACAAAGCTTCTCGTGTACAGCCTGCATACTGCACACCATTCATCATAAATGAATACAAATCTACGTCATCTGCACCAGCTTCAGAATTAGAAGAAGTTTGCACAGCTGCAGCGCCCATTCCCGCCACTGCAAAAATAATAGCGCTCACACTAGCAGCTTGTTTCATATGTGGACTATAAAGTATGTTTTGTTGAGCGCGTACAATTTTTAAATTATTAATAATTCCAGTATCTTTTTTTAATTTCATTTTTAGACCCCTACTGCATAAGTGGCTTTATACAACATTTTATTTTGAGTTTTCAATGTCCAGTTTGGATCGCGTTTCAAACCAAAGGCACATTTCTCACACCATTCTTGCAATTCATTATCAGTCAGTTGCCAAATTAGCAATTGAATACCAAGCGCTACAATATTAAATGTTAACCCCAAACCCATTAATATGGCACGATACATTAATAATCTTTTCGCGGCCGCAGCAGCTAATTTGGTCACTGATGCTTTTGCGGCATTTTGTAACGCTTGGCGCTCAACCGCCGCAGCAAGCCAAGGACCACAATAAGACAATGTGCTTAGTAAATTAAATATACCTGCAAGGCCCCCAAAGATTACATTAGACATCGCCAAATAATATAAATTAACTTTCTTTGCACTGCCATACTTATCCGCATCCATCCATGACGTGGCCACACCTGCTAGTGAAGCAATTCCACTCAACATCCCCCCAAAGAATTTAAGCCTTTGGAAGGTATATGAAGACTCTTCCAATGCACCTTTAACTACATTGGCATACACATCAGTAGCTGCCGATGCCAGCGAAGCCACGCCAGCAGCTATCGTAATCATGGATTTACTATCGGCCTTGGCAGAGTAGCTGCACTTAGCAAGGTTAAATGCCTCAAGCATGGCGACTACCATTGCTAAACGTGCATCTTTGGCGGCATTAAATCGCTTATCTTTACCCGGCACATCGGCATTTTCAGCGAGTTTGCTCCACTTTTCTTGCAATACAGCGGCATTAGGCCGTAGTTTTCCGCCGTCTTCCATTGCATTGGCAAAGACCTCTGCCGTTTGTATGCGGCTTAGCATCGCTTTACGATCAAGGTTTTCACGCAAAGCTTGTTCTTTCACCAAATCGAGCACCGCATCGACGTGCGCTCCAGCCCGAAGAAGAAATAAGCTTTGAAATACTTTTTCTTTAACCACGCTATCAATCATTTTAGCTGCAAAGCTGTGGCTTAAAAGCCTGTCGCCCGTTGTAGCAAAAATCCCTAAAAAGCCAAACAATTTGGCTTCTTTCATTGCCCCTTTGGAGCCTGCCGCACGCAGATTAGTATTTTCAAATGTTTGTGCTTTTTTATAGAGATCCGCTATTTTATTCCATTTGATATTCGCCACAACGCTGGCCCAAGCTACGGGTGTAAGCACAATATTGCTGCCTGCTTTGGCTTCTAGCAGTAATTTATCAATTTCTGGAATGGCTTCTTTTTGATTAAGTGCAAAAGCGCGCCAGAGTAAATTGCTTTTAACACTGGCTTTACCTTCCATGATCCAAGCATCAATTTTGGCTTTGCCTGATTTACTGGTGCCCATACCTAGAATGGCATGGCTAATCACCTCTTCAAATTGCACACCGTCTTTAATATTCGAAGGATGAAAATCTTCTAAAGTATCGATAAACAGCGGGGCATCCAGCCATTTCAACAAGAGGGTAGTACGTTGCTCAATTAGGGCATCAGCTTTGCTTAGTAGAGATTCCAGATTATTATTAAATGTATTAAAAACATTTGGATCGATCTTTGTACTGTATTTGTCCCAGCTATGGGCCATTTTAAGTTTTTTATAATGCTGTGATTGTTCTGAATTGGCGCGTCTATCCTCTGCCTCTTTAGCCGGAGCATCTCTTTTAGCGCGCTCGGCTTCAATCGCCGCTAGCTCTTTATTTAATTTGGCCTGATTATGATCATCGTTAAATTGAACATTCGCTGCGATCTTTCTTCTTGTTAGATCTGGATAGTTTTCTAAAGAGCCCGCGCGTTTGCCGGGAAAATGCCTAGCTTCCGCCTCTGCCTCTGACCCAGCTTTATTTGAGAGTGCCTTTTTCAGCCCTTCAATAGAGCTCAAGGTACTAAGCTCCAGCTCCCTTTCAGTAGTGAATTGCTTCATTAGTCCGGCAGGATCACTTCTAAATCCGTTTAATTCATTCACCGTGCCAATTGCATCCCACAAGGCCATGATTTGTGGCGTATTACTCCCCCCAGCGCTTTTTTTGGCGCGTACCTGCATAAATTGCAAGGTATCGGCAGTAGCACCTTTACGGCTACACACCCGATAAAGCGTGCTGACCATCGCCAGTTTTTTCTCAGAGAAACTACCATCATCTTTACTAAACTCAGGCACTTTTTGATCATAAGGCAACTGAGCTGAGGAAAAGCCTGGGCTGTATTCCATGATACTTTCTAGTGCGGCTTGGCTGGCTGGGCTGCTATGCGGATTTTTTGCTCCAGCGGCCATGGCTTTGGGGTCAATGGCTTGCATTCTGGCGCTGCGTAGCTTGGCATCGCTGCCATATTGCGCCAAGGTTTCATCGCTCCATTTATGTTCGCTAAAAGCAATCCATGTAGGGCCGCAATCGTCTGGACGATCAATAATCAAGTGGTGCAAGCGGCTATTACTATGGCCTGCAGTTTGGCAAGTAATGCTATCTTTAGGCGCGGAAGCGGCTTTGGGGGTGGGCTGTAGCAGTAGTAGGCCATCTTCGGTAACGGTGTAGCATTCCCATTGCTTTGCGCCACGGGCGTTTTTTGAGTAGAACAAATACACGTAGCCTGCGCGTAAAGTGCGTAAGGCATAGTGAAAATCACTGCCTAAAGCAATATCTTTAACCCTTGTGCCTTCCGCCCAAGCAGGCAGTTTTGCTGCTACAGACGTAGGGACGACGGCATAACGTACCGGCATAATGGGTAAGCCACTGGCTTGGCATGCTTTACATAGCTGACTCATGCTTTGGTAATTTCCTAAAAATTGAAAGGCAAATGCCCTATGTAAAACTAGAAGGTGTTTGCGGCGATGCTTTGCCAGTCGCTGTCACTCAGCTCTGCAACCAAGCCGCCGTAATAACTATCCGCCTGCCGCGCTGCAAGGCATTTTTGCAGCAGAGGGTGGCGATCAAAAAACGGGTGGATCGTGAACGCATGTTGGGTAAATAGCGCTAAATCTGCATCGTCACTAAAGCCTAATAATCTGGCACGTTTGATGGCAGCAAAGCCAAGCTCATGTAGATGATCCAACTGCTCTATTTGCAAATCGGCGTTTTGCGCCAGATAGGCCAGCAGCGCCTGATTAAATGGCGCGATAAGGGCGATATCCTGCCAAAGCTGGCGGCCCCATATATCAGGTGTGCCCTTGTTATTGCCCGCATCCGGCTTGATTTGCAAAGCAATCAGTTGGCCGTTAGGTGCAATCAGGCTCCAACTAGCCACAGGGCCGAGTAAGTATTTTTGCTGTTCATGATTCAGCAGCGGCCATAAGGCCCAGAGTACGGCAGGATCATGCAAGCGCAGTAAGTGCTTTCCACCTAAAGGAGAGAAGCGGATCATTTGTTGGCTGATATGTAAGGCCGCTTGCTTGGCATCTCCCGTAATCTCTAACCAACCCGCAACTCTGCGGCCATTGCCTTCGGCAATTAAATCTGGTGAGGCTTCTTGCAATGCTTGCTCGATACTGGGTAAAAGATGCTCTGCATTTTTGCCGGCCAATGGCAACCAATACGGCCGCATTTCTGGGTTGAGCGAGCGATGTTTTAAAGGCACAACAAAACCCTTTAACTTTGCCGCTTCATCTAACTGCAATTCTTCATCCGAAAGCGCCCTGTGGCTGTAATCTAATGCAAGGCAAAGTTGTTTTTCTGCCTGCAACTTATCGCTTAAGCACTGCAAAACTGCCGTAGCATGGTTTGCTATGGTTTGATCCGTCATTTTTTGAATCCCTTAGCTTAAGCGCACAGTGGCCGCTTGAGATGCAGCGGCGGCATCCATACTCTGCTCGCAGCCTTTGGCAAACTTGGGTAAGGGTGCATTTAGGCTGGTTGGTCCACTCATATTGTGATTAGCACCTTTCACTGTGACAGTGCCTGGGCAATGAATCTCGATATTGCCGCCTTTGAGCCGGATATAGCCGCCACCCGCCGTAACTAAAATTTCATCTTTAGCCGAAATGCTGATCAGCCCTTTGCAAGCCGTCACTTTTAGGTCTTTATCGCCAGTGATTTCAATATCGTCGCTCTGCGCTTGCAGCTGAATCTTGCCTTTGGCAGCGATCAGTTTTAGCGCAACTTTATCTTTTACCCCAGCTACAAATAGGCTGATGTGTGATCCCACGTTGTGTATCCAGCGCCGGCCAGAGGTTTGATTGGTGTCGCGCTGCGCGACCAGATCTAAGTTGGTGCCAGCTGTAATCGTCTGGCTTTGTGGGCTGGTGATGGCAACGCCGTCTTCACCGTGCAGCAGGATGATATTCTGCTGGCCTGATTGGTCTTTAGATTTGCTCTTGCCGTCTTTATCAGTGTTGCTGCCTGCTTCAAGGCTTTTGCTGGCGTGTACGTGATGATAAAGATGGCCGGTGCTGGCTTTGCTGCCGGCACTATTATCGGCCTCAACGGTTTTACCCTCGTCGCCGGTTTCTACGGTGTCGGCAAGCTGGTTGGTAGCCGTTTCGCCTAGGCTTTGGGCGAGTGAAAATGCTGATTCAAGTTGGCTTTGGGCGGGTGTGTGATCGAGTTGTTTGCCAGATGCGCCATTTTTGGCTTCGGTGCTGATCAGCAAACCATTGGCGCGGATTGCGCCTTGATTATCGGTGCGCAGCTCAAAGCCTTCACCGCGAGCTTCACCTTTTCCATCGGTGCGTGGATGGATCAGATAGCCAAGGTTGAGCTGAGTTTTACCGTGCTCGCTAGATAATCTAGTGCGGACTTCGCCTTTGGTATCATCAAACAGCAGCTCGCCGTATTGGCCGCCTTCATGCTCTTTGGTTTTGATGCCGGATAGAGTCTTGTTG
>NZ_JANXSO010000021.1 GCF_025352645.1 Iodobacter sp.
CCTGATTGGCTCCTTTGCCACCCCGATGGGTAGAAAATTGCTCGCCAAACAGCGTTTCGCCCATGCGAGGAAGCTGCTGGCTATGGACGACTAAATCCATATTCATGCTGCCAACGACGACTATTTTTGTCATGCTGCACCCTTATTTATGCTGATTGTGATGTGATTTGCGAGCAATGCTAAACCGTACGCAGCAAATAATATAGATCTAAATCAAGAAAATGTAGTGCTTTTGAATAAACTACGGGATTTTCCTGATGGGCGCTGTTTGGGGCCATTTAGACAAGGGTAGGGGTAAACGACTTCCCGAGTATGCCTCTTGCTCATTTTTGTGCTTTACCTGAGATGCATCGACATGCAGGGAGATAAGCCTTAGGGGCGCAGCACATTGGTCTATATGCAATATATGGCTTGGTTTGAGCAAGAGATATAATCAGGAACTACTTTGAAAAGAATGAGGTGTGCACAGAGTAGGGGGATCTGCGGCAGAGCGCGCCATTGTAGATATGATTGGACTGGAAATGGCTTGGGCTAAAGGCATCGTCGATGAAATAAATATCACAGAGCGATGCCGCAAACGGGCGATCATTCTTATTCAGCAAGTTCTACCCGATTTCGCCCAGCAGCTTTTGCACGATACAGCGCAAGATCGGCTCGATGTAGCGCCGCTTCAAAACTTTCATTTTCTAGCCGCTCTGCCACGCCAAAACTACAGCTTAGGCTGCTGCCAGTTGGCCAGCTTTGGCTAAATAGCCAGAGGCGCAGTTTTTCTGCGAGCTGCTTGGCTTGCGCCAAAGCACTGTGCTGACATATCAAGACAAATTCTTCTCCGCCTAAGCGAATGAGTTGTTCGCTGGGACGAATTTGCTGTTGAATATGTTGAGTAAGCAGGCAAAGCACTTGGTCACCGATTGCATGGCCATAATGATCATTTATTTTTTTGAAGTGGTCGATATCAATAAAAATAATGCTGCTGAGCGTATTGGGCGGCTCATTGGCAAGTATTACGCTGAGCCCTTCTCGATTAAATGCCAAGGTCAGCGGATCACGCATGCTGCGTTCTGTGAGTAATTGATTTGTTTCTTTTAAATGTTCTTGTGCGTTTTTTAAGGCCTGTTGCTGCTTATTGCTATGCTGTAATGCCTGCATAGCACGGCGTAATTCAGTAATTAGCCAGCAGGCAGCACTGGCCCCCCATAATAGAAGAAGTAATAATTGCAAAGTATTATTACTAATCCATTTTCCGTGTAATTCGATATAGGCCAGATCAATTTGATGATTTATTCTTTTTGGGTAAAGGCCACTAGCAACCCGAATTTCCCGAATATTACTAAATTCATTATCGGTCCATTTGGGGGGGATTTTTTTATCAGCAATCCACCATGAGGCTACATTAAATTGATTCCACTTCAAAGTATGCGTGCTCCAGCCCAGCGCTCCAGGTAGATAAATTTCGGTAAATTTTTGGCTGCGATAGTCCTCCTCCACGCTATATTCGGCATTGAAATTAATCAATACCAAATTGATTTGCTCTCGTGGATCTTGATAGCGGTATTGGATAGTGAGATCTGCGTATTTAGAGAAATCAATTCCCTGTTTGCCATGGCTCAAGTCCAGATCAATTGAGCAGTAAGGCGAGCGATGTCCTTCTTTAAGTTGGCAATCTAAACGCCAGTATTTGGGGCTAGTGCTGAGTGAGCCTAAGCTTTTACCACCTTCGGTATCTCTATCGTCGCTAGCACTGACTTTTTTGAAATTGCTGGGGTCAAAGCGTAAATATAAATTCATGCCGTAGTGCTGCCAGAGTAATAAAGTGGCAGTCAGCACAATTAACAGGCCAAGCACAAAATGGATGGGTTGAAGAATACGCCACTGGGTGAGGATTTTCTGTGCTGGCATGTTCAAACCTTATCATTGCATTAGTTTGTAGTATCGATTTGAAACGCACAAATGGCTAGTTACTTGTTGAAATTAGCGGAGTATGCAAAACAGCAGTTAGGATGGTTTAGTCCAATCTTGCTATTGATTATGTTGATCGATATAAAAAGTGTGTGCTGCTTATGGTTAATGTGAATCTCGAAAAATCCATCTGATCTCATAATACTGCGTTGCGTTTTAAAAAAATCTCATTACATATCAAGCATATGCAGCGTTAATTATTTTAAAACGCGCCTTGTCTTATTTAAAAATATTTGAGGCCCCCTAATGTGATTGAATGGATAAGGGGCTTTGTTTTAGATTAAGGGAAGATGGCTTTATACCATCTTCCCAAGCCAAAATATTATAAATTAATTCGCCCTTTCAGCCAAAGCGTTCTGCCAGGCTCGTTAATTTTGCTCGTTTGTAAAAATCCACCCACCATCGCGCCCGCACGGCTGATGTGCTCGGCGTAGCTACGATCAAACAGATTATCGACACCGAGGCTTAGCTGGCTGTTTTTGCTTGGCTTATAAGCGGCGTTGAGCGAGAAGATCGTAAAGCCTGCCGTGCTGCCAGTATCTTGCCCAACGATATTGCCCTTGCCTAAGTCGATTCTATTTTGTGCCGCCACCGCACGGATCAAGCCACCTACATTCCAATTGGCCTCATTCCAGCTGAGATTGACGCGGCTTTCTAGTGGGGGGATTTGGGCAAGGGCGCTGTGATCGGTTTGATTATTGCCGCGCACAAAGGAGAGCGCTAACTCACTTTTTAGTTTAGGGCTGAGTTGATAAGCCAGCCCCATTTCACCGCCCCAAGTACTGGCATCCACATTGCGGCTAATGGTTTTTGTGCCCATACGCCCATTGGGCACGCCAGATTGAATCAAAATATAGTCGTCAATCTGGTTATAAAACGTAGAGGCGCTGAGTGATAAGGGGCCATCGTGATGGATTGCGCCCAGATCAAGCTGGCTGGTTTTTTCGGTGGCGGTGTTAAAGGCAGAATTGCTGTCTGCGCTTTGCTTGCTAATCAGCTCCCAATAATCTGGTGCGCGCTCGCTGCGGCCTAAGCCTGCGTAGACCATCGTGTCCGCACTGATATCTTGCTCAAAACGCACAAAGCCACTGCCGAGTATTTCATTGCGCTCTTGCTTGGCAGTTGCGCTGCTTTGGCGTCTATCATTGCCCTGCCAAAAATCGGCACGCGCGCCGCTAATCAGCCGTGATTGCTCGTTAATAAAGTAGCTAAATTCGGCAAAGACGCCGCTATTTTTAAAGCGGGCATCGTCGATACGTGGCTTATCTTGATAGTCTTTTCCGGTGCGTAAGCTATGCTCATCCTGCTGGAAATCCAAGCCGGCTTTTAACTGACTATCATCGCTGGTATTGAGCGTGGCCATGATGCGTCCGCCCCAGGTTAGGCGGTCGGGATTACTGGCCATTTCCTTCCCCAGTGTATAGGGGCGCAGGCTGTAGTTATCCATTACATGATCGATATAGGCATGTGAAAGCTGTGCTTCCAGCTGCTTAAGCCACGGTGAGATATTCTTTTTGCTGAATTTAAAGCTCAGGCTATTACGTGCAAACTGACTGCCATCCATGCCGCGATCGGCGTAAGCGGCTTCGCCATCGCTTTGGGTGGCAGAAAGCTGCAAACGGGTGTCTTCATCAGGCGTCCAGCCCAGGGTAAGATTGGCACTGTGCCTTTGGTAATTGGAATGCACGGCGTTGCCATTGCCATCCTCGTAATCATCCTGCTGGGAGTGAGTGGCAATCACGCTGACATCGGCCTTGCCATTGCCGGTAGCAACCTCGCTCATGGCATCAAAGCGGCCAAAGCTGCCAACGGTCAGCGCCGCATTGGCCTTGATGCCGCCTTGCGAAAACGTGCTGGGTTTGCGTTCAAACAGCACCGTGCCCGCAGAATTTCCCGGCCCATACAGCACGGTTTGCGGCCCTTTGAGTAGGCTTACCTTGTCATAAGAATCAGCAAAAATATAGGCTGTGGGTGGGTCCATACGGCCACCGCATCCGCCTAGAATTTGCTCGCCATCGAGCAAAATATTTAGCCTAGAGCCGGCCATACCCCTAAATACCGGATCGCCATCAATTCCGCCTTTGCGAATCACATTCATACCCGGAATCGTTTTTAAAAAACTAGCCCCGTCGGTGGCTGGCAAAGGCTGCTGCGGGTTTCTAGCATCAAACTCTACTTTTAACGCTTCTTGCATGGCAGGCGCAGTGACAATAACGGGGGAGAGTTGAATGGTTTCTGCATTGGCAAAGTGCGTTGAAAATGCGGAGCTTAATGCGAGGACGATTATTTTTTTCATTGGTGAGGTTCAGTTATTGAATTAATGTGTTGTTTGGAAATGAATCTATTTCTTAATAAAATAATACGGATTTATGTAAATGGAGTATTGAATTGTCGTAGGGTGGGTGAAACCCGCCGTTTTTCGTGTTTCAGCAAAGCTAGGCGGGTTTCACCCGCTCTACGAAAAACATTTCGCTTAAGTTGATAGGATTGGGGAGCAAGCCACTATACAGAAATATTTATTTGTCATTGTGGTTGAATAGCGCTTCTTAAGGGCGTATTAATACGATTAATTATAAATTGGATCCTGATTATGTCTCTTGCTCAGGATCCCTTGATTTAGCCATTCGCGCGGCGTAAAGTGAACGAACGTTCTGTTTTGCGGAGGTGGATCATGCCCATCAATGGCATTCAGATGCAAAAAGGCTTGTCTTTGCCTGAGTTC